>JACIWT010000008.1 GCA_014360825.1 Chloroflexota bacterium
CCCCAGAGCGCTTGCTATTCACAGCGAGCGGGATTTGCTCGACGAAGCCCTGGGCTATCTCTACTACTACAACAACGTACGAGAACACTCCTCCCTGGGCTACCAAACACCTTTTGCCCACCTCAAGGAGCAATTGCCAGAGATCGATGAGAACATCAGGTTGGTCGTACCTTTTATGCTCGACAAAGTCGCCGTTGAACTAGGCCCTTGGAGTGGATACCATGTGCTGGCACAGCACCAGCAAGAGACGTGATGCGTGATACGTGATACGTGATGCGTGATAATCCTGTATTCACCCGATGGCATGATTTGACGGTAATCCCAATTGGATGTACAATTTGGAATGACACAAAGATCATCCAAGTGAGAAGACGAGGTCTATGACCGAAAGCCGCACCAACATTCGCAAGGTTACCATCTCGTTGCCCCGCCATCTGTTGGAATACGCTGACCGGAAAGCAGCGCAAATGGGCATCAGTCGGAGCCAGGTGCTCGCCGACCTGTTGGCCGAGATGGCTGCCCGCGAACGCGACACATTGGCCGCCGAGGGCTACCGCTTCTATGCGCAGGAGGCCGAGGAGTTTGCCGCTGCCAGCCTGCCTGCATCTTCAGAGGCGATGGGCTCATGTTCGTAAAGCGCGGCGAAATCTATTGGGTGCAATTTGATCCTGTAAAGGGCAGCGAGCAGGGCGGGCTGCGCCCTGCCCTCGTGGTACAGCAGGATGTCGGCAATCGCTATAGCCCCACCACCGTCGTCGTAGCCATCACAAGTACACTTCCCCCACGGCCCTACCCCTTCGTCGTCATCGTGGACCCCGCAGAAAGCGGCCTGCCCGACCGCAGCGCCGTCAATTGCGCTCAAATAGCCACTATCCAGAAAGATGGGCCGGGCTCACTCTTGCGGCCACCCAGGGGCGAAAACGAAATCCGACCCATCGGCCGCTTGAGTGCGGAGAAAATGGCAGAGGTGGACGCTGCGCTCAAGTACAACCTCGGGCTGGATTAGCGGCGATGGGTTCAAAAACCTCCCGCAGGGTCGGGAACCTGTGGGGGGATCTCGCGGCTCTGTGACCCGCGCATTCCCTCATTGACCCCCAACCTATTCTCCTTACGTTCCGCCGCAGTTGCACTGCGGGTCGCCTGGGGCAATCGCCGCTGAAGTGGAAGTGCGCGGCAGTACAACTGCCGCTGAACAATGCGGAGATGCGAGCCAGCGACCACTTACGAGCAGCCCCGCCGTCGAATGAAATCGCCCGTGTGCGACGGCTACGTATAGGAAGTCCCTGCGGGACTTGATAACTGTAGCCAGCGGATTCATCCGCTGGCGTCGCTCAAAGCCCTCCCGCAAATTCGGGAATCTGCGGGGGATCTCGCGGCTCTGTGACCCGCGCACTCCCTCATTGACCCCCAACCTATTCTCCTTACGTTCCGCCGCAGTTGCACTGCGGGTCGCCTTGGGCAATCGCCGCTGAAGTGGAAGTGCGCGGCAGTACAACTGCCGCTGAACAATGCGTCTTTTGGCCCGTTGACCCCCTCACGCATCACCCCTCACGCATCACCCCTCCCCCCTCACGCCCCTGTAAAACGCCCTCACCCTCACCCCCGTCTCCTTCTCCCCCCACCGGGCGATCTCCTCGAGCCTCTGCGGGGAGACCAACGCGATGCGGGCATCGGGGACGGGCCGGTCGGTGGAATAAATGTGCACCTCTCGGGGCCGGATGCGGGCGATCTGCTGAAAGTAGGCTTGCAGGTCTTCGGCCGTGGCATTGGAAGGCGTCCCCTCGATCAACACCGTCTGAATGTAGATGCCCGACAAGGAGGAAAGCAACTCGAGGATGCTCGTGAAGCGGACTCCCCTGGCTGGCCGGTTGATCAGGCGGAATTTCTCCTCCGTCCCCACGTCCAACTTGAATACGGGGACGTCTATCTTGGGGAGACTTTCGCGCACCGAATCATACACCAGGCCGGTGGAATTGGACAGCAGGGCGATTTTGACCTCGGGCCTGTACTCATCCCGGATCTTCACCACCGCATCCACCAATTCCGCGAATTGTGGGTGCAGGGTGGGTTCGCCGTTCCCCGAAAAGGTGAGGTAATCGAAGTCCAGCGCCGACCGCGCTGCCTGCACTACCGCTCTTACCACATCGTCCAAGGACGGTAGATCCGACAGGCACGGCCGGACGTCTAGGGTGTGTTTCTTCGTCCAGCCGTAGTGGCAATAGACGCAGTTAAAGGAGCACAGTTTGTAATCCCCAGGCATCAGGTTGATGCCCAGGGATTTGCCCAATCTCCGGGAGTTCACCGGGCCATAGAGGATGCCCACTTGCAGCGGGAGCAGCATCGTTCACCTCCATCTCGCGCCAGACCCTGAGTGCACGCCCCCACTGGCCCTGGAAGAGCAGGCAAAGAGCCGTTTGATCCCGCCTACCGGCGTCTATGAGGCCTTCGTCATCCTGAACAGTTTGGTTCCGCAGACCGGGCACGTGCCCTTGATCGCCGGCCGACCGTTCTTCAGAACGACGCGTTCTGGCTTCTCCATTTCCTGCGTCTTCTTGCACTTTAAGCAATACGCCTTCACTTTTGGACCTCCTTTGTTAGGTAGAGCAACTGAACCGATTTCCAATACGTTTATGTCAAGTATACGGTGAGGGAGGCAGTCTGTTTTCTTTACTCCCCACAACAGGAGATCCAGAGGTGAACGGGCATTTTTTCGGCGGCGATCTCCAGGAGAAGTATGCCACACTTTACGGCATTAGTCAACCAGCACGATCGGCAAGTGAACCCACGCCACCACCTTCCACCACTCGTCCGCCCCGATATCAGGCCTGGCATCACGAGGGCGACCGTCGAGGTCATCGGGCGGCGCTGCAGGTGGCAGACCAGCGTCTATGGCCGGGCTGCCCTCCCGCAGGTGGTAATCCCCGTCGGTGCCCCAGGCCGGGCGCAGGAAAAGCGGCCTGGGCGGTGCCGGAAGGCGGGGTGATGATGTCGGCGTCGTACTCGCGCAGGACGTAGCGGCCGCCCAGGATGACCAGCGTGTCACCAGGGGCCAGTTGCCGCGAGCCATAGCCGGGGGTGGCCCAGGGTCGGTCGCGGGTGCCGGGGTTGGCGTTATCGCCGTCCGGGGCGACGTAGACAGAGAGCGATTTGACAATCTGCGACAAAGTAGTATAATTCAACCCGCGTTGAATTATTACCGCCGTTTGTAACCTGTGGGATGGACTGATGGGGATGCGAAAAGGAGCGCTGTGATGGATCCAAGCGTAGCGGATAGGAGAAAACTGGCTGGCCTGTTCCGCGTGCTCAGCGAACCCAATCGTTTGGCGATCTTCGACTTGCTGATGCAAGGCGTGCAGTGCAATTGCGAGATCGGCAAGCGCCTGGGACTGCCCATGAACCTGGTCTCGCATCACCTCCGGGTGCTGCGGGATGCCGGGCTGGTGGAAGCCCAGCGCGAGCCCACCGATGCCCGCTGGGTGTATTACTCCGTCAAGAAGGCGGCGCTGACCGAATGCTGCGCCCGCATCACGGAGTTCCTCGCACCATCGCGCATCCAACCTCGCCTGCCATCATGCGGGCCGGCATCCGCCCAGCCGATCACCGAACGCCTTGTGCCCAGCGCAATCCACCTCGAACGAGATTAGACGGAGGATGGAATCTCTCTGTAGCGAAGAAAGGAACCGTCTATGGCCGAGCAAACGAACGTCACAGTGGAAATCTTCACCAAGCCCGGGTGTCCTTATAGTCGGGCGCTGAAGCGCAAACTCGAGCACGACGGCACGCCCTACGTGGAGCACAACGTGCAAAAGGATGCCGCCGCATTGCAACGCATGCTGGCCCTCAACGGTGGGCAGCGCAACGTGCCCACCATCCTGATGGGCGAGGAGGTGATCGTCGGCTTTCACGGAATGTGAACGGTATAGCAAGTCGGCCGTGAGCCGGCGCGGAACCCTGGGAGAAGAGAGCACCAGACGTAATTTATGTCAAAAATATCCTGAATTCCAACTACGAGGTAATACCAATGGAGACATCGAAAACGCAAAGAATCGTGAGGGAAGCCTACGGCAAGATCGCCCAAGGGCAAGGAGGTTGTGGCTGCAGTTGTTGTGGACCCAGTCCGAGAGAATTCGCGATGGCCATTGGCTATTCCGAAGAGGAACTGACGGTGATACCCGAAGAGGCGAACCTGGCCCTCAGTTGTGGAAACCCCACCGCCCTGGCCAGCCTGAAAGAGGGCGAGGTGGTCCTGGACCTTGGCTCGGGTGCCGGGTTCGATTGTTTCCTGGCTGCCGCCAGAGTGGGCCCAACCGGCAAGGTCATCGGGGTGGATATGACGCCCCAGATGCTTGAGCGGGCAAGGGATACGGCCAGAAAGCATGGGTTCGGCAATGTCGAGTTTCGGCTCGGCGAGATCGAAAACCTGCCGGTTGCAGATAACTCGGTGGATGTAGTGATCAGCAACTGCGTGATTAACCTCTCGCCCGATAAGCCCAAAGTCTTTCGCGAGATCTACAGGGTGCTGAAGCCAAATGGGAGGATAGCGATTTCGGATGTTGCTCTGCGCCGCGAACTCCCCAGGGAGGTTCGAGAGAGTCCGGAGGCGTACGTCCGTTGTGTTGGCGGGGCAATATTGGTGGACGAGTACCGAAAAATCGTCGAGGCATCCGGGTTGAAAGATGTGAGAATCATCGTCGAAGAGCCTTCCTGTTGCGTAGAGTCTATCAACGAGGGTCTAAAAGGCGAATCCGTGGCGGAATGCGTAGCGAACATTTACGTGGAGGGACATAAATGAAATCGGCGGCGATCTCTCCGACCGCCTCTGGTGATGGGAAAGGATAGCGCAGCAATGAACGAACAGGAACTGGAAGAACTGGTGGCTTCGGTCACGCCAGAAAGAGTCCGCCAACTGGTGTTGGAACTGGAACCCCAGCAACCCAAAGCCGATCGGGGCACGGTCCCCCTCTACGCCCTGCTGGAGGCCCTGACCGCGCACCTGCCCCTGCGCGAGGCGGCCGCGCGGTCACCCGTCGAGATGCGCCTGCGAAAGGCGATCATCGCCGCAGTGGCGCAGATTGAGGGCATGACTTTCGTCGAAGGCGACGCTTGATGAACCCCTGATTTCATCTCCCTGGAGGGGAGATAGGGCCCATTTGGATTTCCCTCTCCTGATCGGGCGAGGGGTTTCGCAGTGCGGCGAGGGTGGAGAGCGGCGCATCTGACATCCTGCGCGCCGGCTGCGCAGAACGGAGAACGCGAACGATGAAGAAAGCGTTGGTGGTGCCACTGACCGAAGAGGAACTGCAGAGTTTGTGTCGCATCCTGCTGGACCGAGACGAGAAGGAGGCCTTGCGCTTCCTGGAGGAGCATCTCAAGAAGCCGGCCAACGAAGCACTGGCCGGCGGCTGAAAGGTGCTCATCGAGGTGCCCGGGGCGGGCATCCAAAAAGCGGATGGGCAGCGGCTGTTCTGAAAGAGGGAACGGCTGAAGAGGCAACAATGACCGGAAACGATTTGTTATTGCACAGTTTCGCCATCACCCATATACTGGATTGCATCGCCGACCCGACCAAGAACCGGGTCATTGCCGAGTTCTCTGACAACGTTGCTGCTGTCTTCCCTTATCTGAACGCCACCATCCCCAATCTGATGTATAATCCTGGGGCCAATAGTGTCACCATCAAGCGGCAATGGCGCATCCTCACCTTTTACCCGCACGTGGCAGTGATGGCCAAAGTGGACGGGGTCGAGGATGCGGTCGCTCAACTCACCTGGTTTCAGGAACTGTGCAACGAGACCTGGCAGCGACGGGCGCAGATCAAGCCCTGCTACGAACCGCGAAAGTTGCTGGGGCCACTCGATGTTTATCTTTTGTTGCCACGGCTTAACTGCAGGGATTGTGGTGAGGCTACCTGCATGGCCTTCGCTTTCGAACTGCTATTGGGTGGCCGCCACCTTTCGGAATGCCGGCGTTTGAGCGAACCAGAATACATCGAGGGTGGCCGGCGGTTAGCACAACTCTTGGGAATAGATGAAAAATGCTGAGATTGGAGAACGTAACGATTATCCCCGCCAATTCTGGCGAAGCCATCGTCCACGACGTTAGTTTCACCGTGCGGGAGCGGGAGATCCACGCCCTGGTGGGCCCTAATGGCTCCGGTAAGTCTTCCATCGCCTATGCCATCATGGGACTGGCGGGCTACCGCCCCCAGCAGGGGCGCATTTACTTCCGGGACCAGGACATCACCGCGCTCTCGGTTACCGAACGAGCCCGCTTGGGCATCACTTTGGCCTGGCAGGAGCCGGTTCGCTTCGAGGGCATCACCATCGGGGATTACGTCTGCGCCGGCATCCGCGATGGAGATGGCCAGCGCGTGCGGGAGGCCCTGACCCTCGTCGGCCTGGATCCCGATCTGTATGCCACGCGCAAAGCCGATGCTTCCCTGAGCGGTGGTGAGCGCAAGCGGGTCGAACTGGCGGCAGTGGTGGCTATGCGACCACGACTGATGATCCTCGACGAGCCCGATTCTGGACTGGACATCATCGTCTACGATGAGTTGCACGAGATGCTGTCTCGGATTCGCCGCGACACCGGCGCGGCCATCCTGCTCATCACCCACCGCGAGGAGACAGGGGACATCGCCGACGCAGCCACCTTGCTGTGGCAGGGGCGGGTGCTGAAGACCGGCGACTTCTCCGAAGTGATGCAAGTCTATTGCCTGGCGGCAGGAAGGAGGGAGCGATGTCGCAGCAAGTACTGCCCTATGCCATCTTAGAGAGCGCGCGAGAGGTGGGCTTCGATGTGGACACGATGCTCCAGCCCGACACGCCAAAATTCTTCCTCAACTTCAACCAGATCACCGCGGTCCAAGAGGTGCCGGGACTCATCCTGACCGGACGAGAACTGCCGAACGGCGTCATGGCCGACGTCATCGTCACCAAAGGGACGAAGATCAAGCGCCCCATTCACCTCTGCTTCGGCGTCCTCCCCGAAGAGGGAGTGCAGGAGATTGTGCCGCGCTTCATCATCGAGGACGAGGCAGAGGCATTGATCCTGGCCCACTGCAGTTTCCCCCAGGCCCGCAATCTGACCCACCGCATGGAGGCCCAGGTGATGATCGGGCGCGATGCCCTGTTTTTCTACGAGGAGCGACACTACCACGGCCCCTACAGTGGCGCTCACGTGTACCCCGCTTTTGAGGTGGACGTTGGTCCAGGCAGCCGTTTCGAGACCGTCTTCTCCCTCACTCACGGCACAGTGGGCGAATTGGTCATCTACCTCGACGTCTATGCCCACGAAAGGGCAAAAGTGGAGGCGGTGGCCAAAGCCTATGGCCGCAGCGAGAAAGACCGGGTGCGCATCCGCGATGGCATCTTCCTGGAGGGGCGGGACGCCAGCGGGGTGATCCGCCTGCGGGCAGCGGCCACGGGCGGCGGCGATGTGTTGATGGTGGGCATCACCGAGGCGAACGCTCCCGGGGCAAAAGGGCATGTGGACTGCAAGGAGATCGTGCAGGGCGCGCACTCTACGGCCCGGGCGATCCCCATCGTGCGGGTAACCGATGATCAGGCCCGGGTGACCCACGAGGCAGCGGTGGGGCGGGTGAGCCAGAAGGAATTGGATACCCTTATGGCCCGCGGTTTGACCGAACAGGAAGCCGTGGATATGATTGTGAAAGGGATGCTGTGAAGGAAGACGCTCATGGAGATAAGATACCAATACAAAGGCGTGCCCAGGTTCCGGATCCCCCAACCCTGGTATGAGCATACCAATTGGGAGCCTTGGGACGAAGATCGGGTCAGTTGGCTTTTGGTCAACCGCAATCGGCGGCTCATTGTCCAGGCTCTCATCCAGGGGCCACTGACCCTGGATGAGTTGAGGGAGCGGCTGCAGGTCCACCTGAGCCCTTATCTAACCGACCGCAGTGGCCTCGCGCTGAATATTTCGCCGGAGGCACTGACCAATCACCTGCACGTAATGGAGCACCACGGACTGATCCGCCTGGAGGGAGATCGCTACGCGTTGAACTTGCCGGTCCTGACGCTGGACGACCAGCAAAGGATGGGCCCTCTGGGCGAGGCGTTGGGGCGAGAACTGGCCGAACGCTTGCGCCAGGCAGAGATGGAGCCCGAATGGTTGGATCCGCTTTTGGAGCGGGCCACGACGACGGCTTTGGAAACGTTAGACGATGATTACGAGTGGGAGACCTATCGGCGTTGGGTCGAGGAATACGATGCGGATGTCCACCGTAACCGGACGGTGGCCAGGGCGAGGATACATAAAGTGGAGGGAAAATGCTAACACAAGAGACCATTCTGGACGCTTTGCGTTCAGTAACAGACCCGGAGATCGGGATGAGCGTGGTGGATCTGGGCATGATCCGCGAGATCGTGCTGGGTGATAAGGGAAAAGTGGAGATTAAGATGGTGCTGACCACCCCCTTCTGCCCCTTGGCCAATATGCTCGTGGAACAGGTGCGCCATGCGGCGGCGGTCGTGCCCGGAGTGCGAGAGGCGAAAGTAACCCTGTTAGACGAGCCTTGGGACCCGTCCTGGATGAAGCAATCCGCGCCGTGAGCAGATGAACTCCATTGGCACAGCCGGCGAGGGAACCACAGGCAAGACAGTTTGGCAAAAGGACGGACAGGGATGGAAACAAAAGGCATCATTCAGGCGTTATCGCAGTGTCTTGAGGCCAACGAACCAGTGGCCCTGGCCACCGTGGTGGAGATAAAAGGCGCTTCGCCCGCCCAGGTGGGCTTCAAACTGTTGGTGCGCCCCGATGGAAGCGTGATGGGAAACATCGGCGGCGGGGCGCTGGAGCAGCGAATACGGACGGAAGCGATGGCTGCCCTGAGCGAAGGCAAATCCCGCCTGGTCCATTACACCCTGCGCGAGAAAGGCGCCGATGCCGTGGGGATGCTGTGCGGTGGCGAGGCCACCGTGTTCGTCGAGGTGTATCAGCCAGCGCCCGTCCTGCTCATCGTCGGCGGCGGACACATCGGCCGCCCATTGGCCGAAATGGCGCGCATCCTGGGCTTCCACGTCCAGGTGGTGGACGTGCGCCCCGATCGCGCCACCACCCCCCAATTCGATCCGGCCACCATCACCCCCTGGACTTATGTGGTGGTCATCACCGAGAGCCACATCACCGACGAGCAAGCGCTGCGCCAGGTGCTTGGCACTTCAGCCGCTTACGTGGGTATGATCGGCAGCCGGCGCAAGGTGGGCGTGATCTTCGATCACCTGCGCGCTGAGGGCGTGCCGGAGGAGCGGCTGGCGCGCGTCCATGCCCCCATCGGGCTGGACCTGGGCGGTCGCTCGCCAGCCGAGATCGCCCTGGCTATCCTGGCGGAGATCGTGCAGGTGCGCTATGGCGGGACGGGGACGCCGAAGGCGCAAGTCGCCGAGGAGAGAGCCGAGGCTTAATCCCCCTCCCGCTGGCTATCTCCGCCGTAGCGGCGCAGGAACTCATCGGCGGACATCCATATCTCCGCCCGGCGCAGGCGGATCAGTTGCCGGCGTCGCAGGCTGACGGCGTTAAATGTCCACATCAGGCACCAGGCGTAGAAATTCTCCCAGAATTCGCCAAAACGTCCCAAAGGGCTGTGAAAAGGCACGACAGTGAACCCCAGCCGTTCCATCAGACGCATCCCAGAGGGGCGGTCTGGGGAAAGTAAGACCGTCACCCCACCGAGGGCGCGCGCCCCGGCCAGTCGCGGGTCGTGCTCCATCTGCCGGGCCAAACTGCGCAGCGAGTGAATCAGCATCCGCCGCACCCGGGTGGCCCAGATCAGGTCAGGGCCGGCCGATGGCAGCGCTGGGATATGCTCGTTCCAGAGGTGGAGTTCCAACACCGGCTCGCCGGCTTCCACGACCTCCTGCGATAGTGCCAGCGGGTGCGGCGCGACCGTGAGGCGCAGGCGCAACAGGCAATCCTCATCCTCGCAGTACTCGAAGACCCCGTAGGCTGCGCGGAGCAGGCCGTCGAAGCGGCGGATCAGGGTGCGCATCCCTTACCGCCCGCCGATCAGGGTGATGCCTGCCACCACAAATAAGGTGCCCAGCCAATGGGCAGACGAGATCGGTTCGTCGAAGAGCCATCGCGCTGCCACCACCTGCACGCCGATCACTGCCAGTCCAGTGGTGACCGGGTAGGCCACGTGCAGGGGGACGAAACGCAAGAGTCCGGTCAACGTGAGCACGGTGATGAACCCGGCCAGGTTGCCGACGATTTGCCAGGCCAGGAAGCCCCGCCAAGTCTGGCTGGTGGCGGAGAATTTGAAGCAGGAGTTGGCGATGACATTGCAGAGCAGGTTGCCACCCACCAGGGCGATGGGCACTGCGGTGTTGCCCCCAGCCAACGTTTGACTATTGGGTCGAAAACTGCGCCACATAGGAACGCCTCCCGTTCTCGCCGCCGAGTGAATTCAACGGCTGCGTTTGTGAACTTCGGAAGGAACTCTTGCCCTTGAGGGCTATTTTCAAAACACGAATATTAGGAGACGGTTGCGCATCTTTGTTAGACTACTCTGATCTCTTTCACCAACAAGCCCAGCAATTCCTTGGCCTGCTCTATCGTCCGCGTTTCGTTCAGGATCGCACCCCTCTCTATCTCGCCGCTCCTGGCCGAAAGACCGATGAAGGGCCAGGAGGCTACTGTGATGGGTTGCATATGCAACATGAGCGCGAATTCCTGCAAGTGATGAAGGGTTTGGAAGGCGTTGAAACTACTGCCGCTGGCGGAAACGCAGATGAGGGCGCAAGGTTTACCCGCGAGTATCGTCTTCTATGACACATTCGTAGGGCTTCTGCGCACAGAGGTCGAAACAGAGTTCGCAGGGCCGGATGTTCAACTCGGCTACTTGCAGGATTACCGTCTCGACCTCAGGTAACCCCTGGAATATCTCCCTGAGGAGCAAGTAGGAGTTGCCGTCCTTCCGGTTTGACCCGGCAATGCCCAGGATTTTCATGCTTCACCTCTTTCCGCAGCATTGTCTGCTATTGCCTCCGTGCGGTCTGTGCATCGATTTTTCACCAGTGGATGTGGATCTCTTTCGCAGCGTTCCGTCGCCAAATCGAGAGCCCTGCGTGAGAGACGCGAACCACCGCACCCATTCGCTTTGCTTCTGTGTCCAATTCTGGATGACGCAGAATACGGCGCACAAAAATGGCAACTTCGTCTTTCCCCACAGCCAGACAAACCAAACAGTACCGAGGATGGCATAGTTTGCGGTTGTAGAAGCCCAAGTCACGGGTGAAGAAAGTAACATCGCGGAGTTCATGCAAAAAGGGGATGATTTCTTCATCCTTCATCCCCTTTCGCCCCACATCCAAACCGATTTGACGGGCTGAAATTCCCCACGCCTGCAGCAGACTCCGCTGGTCCTCGAGGACATTTTCATCCAGGACATTCATTAGGAGATTGGCTCCAGAGCAAATTCATCTGCGTGCTTAAGAAATGCCTCGCTTGACAACTTTACAGCCTCAGCGATCGCCTCTTTGGTGATGCTATTGTGCCATTGTTCGATGATCGTCTCCCAAGCCATTCCTTCGGCGACCATCTCGAGCACGTCGGAAACGAATATGCGTGTGCCGCGAAAGGTTGGCTGACCGTGACAGATCTCCGGATCAGCGACAATATAGCGCCCTAGCAGCCTTGCTTGTGCTTTCCCTTTCATCTTGATACCCCCGTAAAGTAACCCGATTATACATCAAAGCATGGCGATTTGCCAACATCCACGTATTGCAAGGCAAGACGTCGTAGCCCGTCGCACTCAGTCCCCCAATCCTCGCACCACCATTCCACACAGCCCTTAGCCGACTCTCTCCACCGGATGCCTCAGGACCGTGCGCAACTTCTCCGGCTTGGCTCGGCGCGGGTCCCCCAGGTAAATCTCGTGGTGCTTGCCACAAAAGCGGAGACCGTTCTCCCGAGCAAACGCCATCATTCGCTCGATGGTCTGCGGTTCCTCCGAATATGGCCCCAGGTGCATGGTCTGCACACAGAGGCCCTCGCGAAAGTCTTCGAAACGGAGGCGAGATAATGCCGGGGTGTCTCTCTTCTTCTTGAGTTGTTGCAGGGCTTCGTGGAACATCTCCGCGGTGATGTGATCGGGCTGCAGGATCATCATGGTCCACTTCCATTCCTGCTGCTTGCTCCAATCGAACTCCCCCGAATCCGTCCACCAAAGCCCCTCCAGCGCCATCACGGTGTAATCAATGGGGTTGGTTTTTCGAAGTTTGGACATGAACTTCAACGTATACGACACCCCGTACAAAGCGCCTATCGCATCCTGAAACCCCTGGGATGTCTCTGGGGTCTCACCGGGCCGGATGGCGCCGTCTATCATGACGAAGTGCAAATTCGGCACATCCACCAGTTCCACCACCTTCGCCGACGGTGCGTACAGATGCTTCAATTCTTTCCTGAGGTCAATTTTCACTGCGGATATCCTCCTTTTCTGGGTGAACGTCCTGCTCCGTTCAGACGGAAATGCTCCTGTGTCCGGACCACTTCTCCAACCAGCCCGCTCCCCACAGCAGACGGGGCGGCGGGCGAAATCTCCAGCCGCCGATCCGCCAGCAAATGAACTCGAAGACGTAGCCCAGCGCCCCGACCGTGTCCATATAGGCGAAGTCCACATTCACCGGCCCCATCGCCAACATACCCCGGACCCACACCGGCACCCCGGCGGCAGCAAGCCCCTCCGCCCATGCGTCCACATCTCGAACCAACACCCCGATGTGATGCAGGACAACCCTCCCCTGGGGATCCAGGCCCTGGTTGTAGAAATCGGAGCCTGCCAGCGGCTCCAACAGTTCCAGTTCGATGCCCTGATAGTAGGCCAAACCCATCCTGCCGCGAACCCTCCGCTCTTCTCCGCGCTCGAGCCAGAGCACCGGCGCACCACCCGCGATGAAGAAGGGCCCGATGCCCTGCCCTTCCAGAGCCCCGGCTGCTCGCTCGACATCTGGGACCACCAGGCCCAATTGGTGGATTGGGGGCAAGTGATGCGTGTCCCTGAAGGCGCGGGCCAAATCATTCACGGCGGCGTGGAAGTCCGGGGTTTTCAGCCAATCATCGAAAAGTAGCACTCCCTCACCCCCTCAAGCGGCTGGGTGAGCCCCTCCGACTACATTAACCCCATCATAGCGGCCAAGGATTGCAGATCCGGAACCTCCAAGTCCGGTCGGGCTTGCGCGGGAGGAGTCGCCCCAAAGCCTGGTTTGTTGTGGCGCCGGTTTACCCATACAGTAGCCAACCCAAGTGCTTTGGCTGGGGCTATATCGTGGTAGAGGCTTTGGGCAACGTGTAGGATTTTGCCCTTGGGCAACCCGATCCTTTCAAAAGCGAGGTGGAAATTGTTCAAAGAAGGCTTGTAGGATCTGGCTTGCTGGGCGGTGATCACCCAGTCAAACTGCGTTTGCAGTCGCTGGGCGGAGAAGGCGAAAAGGTCGTCATCAATATTGGAGATGATGGCCAGTTTGTACTTCTTCTTCAGCGCCTGCAAAGCGGGAGCGGAATCCGGAAAAGCCGGCCAGTCTTTCACCGACTCCGCAAAACGCTGCAATTCCGCCTGCGATGGTGTGAACCCCAGCCTGGAGCCAAATCCTTCCAGCACCATCCTCAGCACGGTCTTGTACTCGCGATACTCCCCTCGCTCGGCCTCGGACTCCAATTCGGCGTAGAGTTCGAGCGCTTTGTCGAGCGTGAGGCGGACGTCATGCCTGGCGAAGATAGGCTGTAGAGTCTCACAGATGCCGGTCTCCCAATCAATCAACGTGCCGTAGCAATCAAAGGTCAGGACTTCAAAGTCATCGAAGTTCAACATGTTGAATTCTCCCGGGATTGTTGCATGTGGATCCATTCAAGGAACCGCGGCTGAGCCGCAGGCTGGTAGCGCGGAGCGCGCGGGCCGAAAGTGCGCGTTAGCCATTGTACCCTCTCATCCGCTCCAGAACCGGGCGCAAATGGACCTCGACATCCTCCAGCAAGGCGATCTCTTTCAGACTGAATCTTCCCCGTAGTTCCTGGATCACTTCGTATCCCAAGAAGTAACCTGTCTCGCTCCTGCCGCAGATCTCAAACCACGAACCGAAAAACGGGGAGATGGGTTCCCCCGCATCTACCGTTCTCACGAACTCGGCGGCCAGCCAGTCCCTGTGTCCCTGACACCAGTCGAGCCAATCACCGTTGCCACGACTCATTTGATGCCAGGCATCCGAACCCAGTATCAGACACTCGCAATATTGTGCGAAACCCTCTTCGTAGAGTTGCCACCAGGGTCCAGAGCCGATGCGTTTCCCCTGTTGTGCTCGCCAATGACGATGCACCAGATGTCCGATCTCATGGGCAACCAAACCCGTGATGGCTTCAGGCTCACTCCAGCCGCACTCGGCGATGTTCTCTAACCCAAACAGAATCGCCGGCGAACCACGAAACGTCGTCGCCCATCCCGCCCCGCAACCAATGCCCACGTAGAGGACGAAAACCGCCTCGCTGTCGAAGTGAAGCACCTGTTGCGCTTTGGAATAGATGTGCTCGCAAGATCGTAGTAGATTCTGATGAGCCCGTTGCATAGCGGGAAGTCGCTCCGCCAGATAGGGGAACACCCTCTCGCGGGCAATCTGTCGCCAGTCTATGTTTTGCGAAGAATAATCTTCGATTTGCTGAGCCAGGAGTTCCGGCCACAGTGACATATACTCCGTTGCCCAACCTTCTATCTGGTCATCCAGGGATTTAGCCTGGGCCCCAGTCCAATAGGTCAAGAAGGCAGGGAAAGTATCCACAAACTCGCACGTAGGCATTGCGTCACTCGTCCACACATAGGCTGGCGAACGGCCTGGGCTTGAGCCGCGCCGACGGCTGGAGGCCAGGTTAGCGATATCTAAGTCTGCGGCGGATCTTCGGTGGCTCTCATCTGATAGTACTTCCTCGTGTGTCCCTCAAAGCCACGATTCGCCTTCTCGACTTGCTGTCGCAGCCATTCCGTCTTGCCCAGGGCCCTGTACTGTCGGGAGCGCTCCATCATCCCCGGGTCTTCTCCGACCCTCTCACAGGGAAATTCATCGCAATCGAAACAGATCTCGAGCCCGCGTTCCCTGCAACATTTCCGGATCTCGCAGTCGGGATTTCCATCCCCACCCTTGCAACACCTGTGACAAACAAGCCAGGTATCGGGCTTGCTGAAGAAGTCCAGCCCCTTGCGGAATTCTCGGTAATCGAATTCGTGTAGTTCCTGTGGCATCCAGTGCTGGTATCCCTGCGCATCCACCCATTCAGCGAGAAGGGCAACCAGGTCTCTGAATTTCGTGTAACCGCACCATCGCGCACAGTTCCCGCCATAGAAACCGCAGTAGGTGATCAAGTCTTCGTCTTTCACCATCGAGATGCTCCTTTTTGGGCTGGTGTGGGATGGGGCGCCGGGTTTGGTGGTGCCGCAGAATGTGGTGTCGACTAGAATGAGATTTTAGCCAGTCGAGTTAGTAAGTAAACTATTGCCAGATATAAACACCCGCTCGTAAGCCCGCCGGATGATTTCAAAAGATATGTCAACGGCCCGAAGAACTTCCGCAGCGCTTAGCCGGATCTCGCGTCCTTCCATCTCTCCAGACCGAACTCTCTCGAGATATTTGCGATCAATAACTCCCAAATTGTGAGTAATAGGATGCCGCTTCTCAAATGCAAGTCCAAGGTCATTCAAATCCCTCTCACTGATACCCTCAAAGAGTTCTAAACCTACGTGATTTCTGAAAGTTTCCGCCGCTGCAGCAATGTTCTGATACGAATTACGAATGTTGCGCTCCACTACACGGTCGACCTCTTCAGGTGCCATGCCGCTCCTAAGCAAGTGCCGTCTTGTTATCGCTT
Organism: Chloroflexota bacterium; assembly: GCA_014360825.1. Lineage (NCBI taxonomy): Bacteria > Bacillati > Chloroflexota > Chloroflexota bacterium. The sequence goes on from JACIWT010000008.1 coordinate 15,871, forward strand.
TTAGAACGGCTTCAAAGATTGATACAACATCCTCAAGGGCGTTCTCAATATCTCGGGCGGCAACTCGGGCACCAAGTTCGAGCCGACGCGCATCGACGGTGGCGAGAGTCTTTCGGACAACAGCGAGCTCCTCACTAACGTGGCTTATGAAGATATCAGTTCCACAATCTGGGCACCAAGTCGCAAGACCAAACACTGCGTGTTCAAGCCCGCAATGGGGACAAGTAAGGTCCCGTCGTAACTCTTCCTCAACTGGACGAGAAACCGGACTCAGTCTGGCTTCCCTATAGGAGATTTCAAGCGAGAGGAGACCACCATCTATCTTTTTCTTTCCAGCGGGTCCGAGGTCAAGCGCCTCCCGAATAGTGCGATTGATACCTTTAATGGCCTCATTTCCTACCAATTGCAAGACATATTTCTGCTGAGCCTTCGTCAAGAATTCGCTCGGGGAGTCTCCATGTCGACAATAGGGACAATATGCAATAGATTGACCCTGAGTGATGCCAGTTCCTGGTTTCACTTTGAAGTATCCAGGTGAGCACGTTTGGTCAGGGCATTCACGCCCGACCATCCCGTCCGCATCAAGAGGAATTTTCACTCTGAATTCATATCTGTTAGGTCCAACACGGCGGCCTCCTAATGGGCCGCCTTCTTCGAATATTGACATTGAAAACAACTCCGACAACGCCAAACTATCTGGATGTATCAAGGCTGGCTATCTATAGCTGTACCAAATGGCAGGTACAGAATCTGCACAATGCGCCACAGAGTTACGTATTATGGATTTTGCCTTTACACGGATTTTCAATTGGTTTACAATCACATTATAAGGCCAGGCTCCCCGTTTGTCAACGTGTTTTCGCCCACCCCAAACCCCACGCCACCCGGCTCGAAATGGAAACCTCCCCAACCGCCAAAACAGTCCCGCAGGGACTTCCTGCCTGTAGCCGTCGAATTCCATTCGACGGCAGGGGCAGGCGCATGCAATCGCCCCACCCGGGCGATTTCATTCGACGGCGGGCGCAGGCGCATGCAATCGTCGCACCCGGGCAATTTATTCGACGGCTAATTCAGGTGCATGCAGCGGTCGCAGGCGGGCAATTCATTGGAGGCGAGGAGGCTGGGCGTAGACGGACGTTCCACCCTTCACAAAAGCCGCAAAATGTGATAAAATGGCGGTGAGCAAAAGGTCCCGGCGACGATGGCCAGCCCCGAACTTGCCGCCAGACGCTGGGAACCGCCTGGGAGAAAAACTGCACACATGGAGGGAAACACAATGTCTGTGACGTACCGTGATCTCAATCCGCCAGCCCGGCTCCTCCTGGGCCCCGGCCCCAGTAACGCCGACCCCCGCGTCCTGCGGGCCATGACTACAGCGCCGATCGGCTATTTCGACCCCGACTTCTTCCAAATCATGGACGAAACCAAGCAGTTGCTCCAATACACCTTCCAGACCAGTAATCCCCTCACCCTCCCCATCTCCGGCACCGGCACTGCAGGTATGGAGGCGGCGCTCTGCAACGTCATCGAGCCCGGCGACACCGTGGCCGTGTGCGTCAGCGGCTTCTTCAGCGACCGAATGTGCGACATCGTCGAGCGCTGCCAGGGGAAACTGATCCGCATCGAGGCGGAGTGGGGCCGCATCATTGACCCCCAGCAGGTCGAATCCGTCCTGAAGCAGTCCAAGGTCAAGGTGGTGGCCGTCGTGCACGCCGAGACTTCCACCGGCGTTCTCCAGCCCCTGGGAGATATCAGCCGCCTGGCTCACAAATATGGAGCCCTTCTGCTGGTGGACGCGGTGACATCCTTGGGCGGCTGCCCGCTCAAGGTGGACGAGTGGGGTCTGGATGTGGTGTACAGTGGCAGCCAGAAGTGCTTGAGTTGTCCGCCTGGGCTGGCGCCCATCACCTTCTCGGCACGGGCGCAGGCGGTCCTGGACGGGCGGCGCACCAAGGTGCCGAGTTTCTACCTCGACCTGTCCCTCATCCGGCGCTACTGGGGTGAGGAACGGGTGTATCACCACACCCCGCCCACCAATATGTGCTACGCCTTCCGAGAGGCCCTGCGCGTGGTCCAAGAGGAGGGGTTGGAGGCTCGCTGGCAGCGCCACGAACTGAATCATCGCGCCCTGATGGCTGGGCTGCAGGCCATGGGACTGGAGCCTTTCGCCCAGGCGGGCCACTGGCTGCCCTCGCTGAACGTCGTGCGCGTCCCGGAGGGCATCCAGGACGCCAAGGTGAGGGGCAGGCTACTCCAGGATTACGGCATCGAGATCGGCGGGGGATTGGGCAAACTGAAGGGGCAGATCTGGCGCATCGGCCTGATGGGCTACAACTCCACCAGGAAATCGGTCCTCCTATTCCTCGCCGCGCTGGAGGCGGTGCTGCAGGCGGAGGGATATCCGGTGCGGTCTGGAGCTGCCCTGACCGCTGCGGAACAGGTGTATCGAGGATGAAAGGGTTATCGCTATCGGGAGTATACGCTCCCATCCCCACCCCTTTCGACAACGACGGGGCCGTCGCACACGACAAATTGGCCGAGAACATCGCCAAATGGATGGAAACACCCCTCGCGGGGCTCGTGGTCCTGGGCAGCAACGGTGAATACGTCTACCTGAGCGATGAGGAAAAGGTAGAGGTGCTGAAAACTGCCCGCCAGGCTATCCCCAAAGATAGACTGTTCATCGCCGGCACAGGCTGTGAGTCCACCCGGTGCACTTTGGAACTGACGGAGCGCGCCGCGGCGATCGGGGCCGATGCGGCCATGGTCATCACCCCGAGTTATTACACCAAGGCGGACCCTGCGGCGATGCAGCGGCACTTCCTGCAGTTGGCCGAGCACTCCCCGTTGCCCATCCTCCTGTACAATATGCCGTCCCGCACGGGCGTTGACCTCTCGGCGGAAACCGTGTTGAAACTGGCACAGCATCCCAACATCATCGGCATTAAGGACAGCGGGGGGAACGTGGTCAAGTTAGGGGACATTATCCGGGCTGCTCCCCCACACTTCAGTGTCTTGGCCGGCTCAGCCTGTTTTCTCTACCCGGCTCTGATTCTGGGCGCGGTGGGCGGGGTTGCGGCCCTCGCCAACATCGCTGCGGAACAGTGCTATCGCCTGTACCAGTGCGCTCGAGAGGGACGGCACGATGAAGCACGACAGTTGCAGTTGAAGATGATCCCTGCCAACACTGCCGCAACTGCCCGCTTTGGCGTCCCAGGCCTGAAATTAGCCCTGGATTGGCTGGGCTACTACGGTGGGCCACCGCGCTCGCCCCTTGGACCGCTCGACGAGGCTCAACAAGCCGCGTTGCGCGCCACCTTGGTCGAAGGGGGGATTTTGCCAGCCTGAGCAGGGGAGGCATCGCAAATGTATAAGAAAGTCGACGCTGGCATTGTCGAGGCGCTGCGCCAGATCGTGGGCGAGAGCAATGTCCTGGTGCGCGCCGAGGACATGGAGCCCTACACCCACGACCAGGTGGTGGGTTTGCGCGCCGATCCAGAGGTGGTGGTCAGGGTCACCAGCGCCCAGCAGATCTCCGATATCTTCCGGCTGGCCCAGCAAGAGCGGGTGCCGGTTACCCCGAGGGGAGCGGGGTGGGGGCTGAGCGGCGGGGCGGTGCCGATGTGTGGCGGGATCGTCCTGTCGCTGGAGAAGATGAACCGCATCCTGGAGATCGACAAGGAAAACCTGATGGTCACCGTCGAACCGGGGGTCATCACCGGCGACATCCACCGCGCGGTGGAGGCAGAGGGACTGTTCTACCCGCCAGACCCAGCCAGCCTCGATTCGTGCACCATCGGGGGGAACATCGCCGAGTGCGCCGGCGGTCCGAGAGCAGTCAAGTACGGCGTGACCAGGCACTACGTGTGCGGTCTGGAGGCAGTGCTGCCCTCGGGCGATATCATCACTTGCGGCGGGAAACTGGTCAAGAACGTTACCGGCTATGACCTGGTGCAACTCTTGATCGGCTCAGAGGGTACCCTGGCAGTGGTAACCAAAATCATCCTGCGCCTGATCCCCTTGCCCAAAGTGCAGGTGGACCTACTGGTGCCGTATGACGATTTCCAGGCGGCGGCCAACACCGTCTCCGCCATCATCGCCCATCGTATCGTGCCCACCACCATCGAGTTTATGGAGCGAGACAGCATTCTGGCCGTAGAGCGCCTCCTGCAGCAGGAAGTGCCATACGACGACGCGGAGGCTCATTTGCTCATCCAACTCGACGGCAACCGCCGGGAGGCGGTGGATGCGGATTTCGAGGAGGTAGGCGACTTGTGCCTGGAACACGGGGCGCGCGACGTGATGGTGGCCAGGGATCGGCTCACCCGCGATCGGCTGTGGCACGCCCGGCGCATGATCATCGAGGCCCTCAAGCATGAGAGCCCCATCAATCACATGGAGGACGTGGTGGTGCCACGGTCCGAGATACCGCCTTTGCTGAAGGGGATCAAGGACATCTCCAGGAAGCACGGGGTACGCATCATTAACTTCGGCCACGCCGGCGACGGCAACGTGCACGTCAACGTCCTCAAAGACGACCTCGCTGATGAGCAATGGGAGGTGGTGGTGCCAGCCGTCGCCGAGGAGATATACCGGCTCACCCTGTCATTGGGGGGAATGATCACGGGCGAGCATGGGGTCGGCGCCACCCGCCGTCGGTATCTCCCCTTGGCGCTGGACGAGGCTCAGATCGAGGTGATGCGCCGCATCCGGGCCGCCTTCGACCCCCATCAGATCCTGAACCCGGCGAAGATCTTCCCGTAAGATGCCAGCCAAGATCAAGACTCATTATGTAGAGCAACAACTGTGCGCATATCAGCGATAAACATCCGGAAGTCGTCCAATTCCATGCGCAAGATGTGCTTCACTTCCTCGGGGCTGACATCATTGTATAAGTGCACAACCCGATTGCGGAAAGCATTCATGGCCAGATAGGTTTCCACATGACTCGCCGGCATCAGACCTTGGCTGGCCATCACCAACAATGCCTCGCGTCCATCGCTGGGCGTGCCTAGTCGCAGGCGAGAAATGACGTGATCCACGCAGTCCAGCATAGCCTCAACGCACATTTGCAGCAAGTGCACGGCTGTGTACAGATTACGAAAGTCGCTGTCAAACTCGGCGTCCTCCAGACTACTAAGGCGCGTTAGAAGGGCAAGATTGTCCTCAATGACCCCTAATTTTCGTTCGATGATCTCTCGGTCAATCACGTGACGCCGTCCCGAAAAACTCCTGCAGCCGGCGATTGCGGCGGTAAGCGGTGGCCCGCCTGGCTTTCAATACGCCTTCGATGAAATCAGACACGGCGATCGGATCACGCTCGAAAAGGCTGATGCCGCTGATGGCGCGATGCTGCAGCAAAAGGCTGGCCCGATTCAGGTGAACCACTTCCACCGGCAGACCGGTCGCCTCAATCAATTTCGCTTCCAGGCGCGCCACATCGCGTCCAGTGATCGTTGGGGCCGCCTCCGCAGTGAATAGTACCGCCACATCCACGTCGCTATGAGGCATGGCACAGCCTTCGACCTGTGAGCCGTAGAGAAAGGCAGCCAGGATCCGTGGATCGGCAGCAAGTATCTTCTTGAGCCTTTCCAGTGCCGGGATCATATCTTTGCGCATCGACTTTCCTCGCCTGTCCCAAATTATACTGCGGGCGGGAGCGAATCACAAAGTGTCACCATGTGCTGCATCTGCTCAGCCTTGCGAAGGTTCTAAACCTTCGCAAGGCTATAACTCCTTCACACCAACCGGCTGGCGGCATTCGCCACCAGCCCAGCGATAGGTGGCACCACAAAGGTGATGACGTAGCGCACCAGGGCCGGCTTCGGGCCGATCAGCGCTATCTCCGTGGGCAGACGCGACACTGACCACAAGGCCCAGGCAGAGACAAATCCTACCACCGCGCCCAGACCTGCCCCGGCCCGGTGGAGCGAAGCCACCAGGGGGAAGACCGCGTAGGGCGAGCCGGGTACCAATCCGCCCAGCACGCACCCGATAAGCACTCCTCTGACACCTGCCCCTGCGCCCAGCCAGCGGGTGATCAGTTCCTTAGGAACCAGCACCTGGATCAGCCCGGCGATCACGAAGCCCAGCAACAGGATCGCCAGGTTCGACCATATCATGCGCCCGGCAGCCAACAGCCCGGCCAGCGGTAGCCCGCGTCCTCGCCAGAAGGCGATTGCCATCAGTATCACCGCCACGGCAGCCAGAATCAGCGTCGCCGTATCCATCGCCCTGCTCCTCTTGTGTAGGTTCACCTTGCGCTTTGCCTCATCCACTCCGCCGCCTTCTCGATCTCCGCCTCACTGAACACCCTCACCCCCGCCCGCTCTAATATCGCCACCGTCACCCCTCGGCCACGCTTTTTCACTCCCGTGAAACTGCCGTCGTAGATGAACCCCCTGCCGCACGACGGGCTGCCATCCTTCATCACCGCCACCTTCACTCCCTCTGCCCTCGCCAGATCGAGCGCCCGCCTCGCCCCATCCAAGTAGATACCCGTTACCTCTCTCCCGCCCGCCTCTCGCACAATCGCCTCGCCGACGAGGACATCCCCGCCCTCTCCGCCAATGATCTCCGCCGGCTCCCTGGGGATGCTCATGCCGGCAGCCACTTCTGGGCAGAACGGGATAATACGACCCTCGGCTCGCCACTCTTGCAAAATCGTGCTCCGCACGGCAGCGTCAGAGCCATCATAGCGCACCCGGCAACCCAAAAGACAAGCACTGACGAGGATTTTGATCATGCTTGCTGTCTGGCTAACCCTCTTTACAAGAATGACTCTTTCTACAGGCGGTTGTGGGGGCCTGAATGAACCTCGTTACCCCATCTCAGTTTTCTGCCAAGAGGCCGATCAGAAAAGTGGGAACGTTTATTGGCAGCACGCTGAAGCACGTATGGGCCAGGGAGTAATCAGCCATATTCTGGACACTCTTAGGACGCGTAGGGAAGAACGAACCCGGGTCGGCGGGCACAATCAAAACAGCCAAGGAGAGGAGGCCGTTCGCTAATCCATACTGAAACTTGTAGTAATCTCTGTACAACGCCGCGCTGTTGCCAAACTGTATTTCTACGAATACGAGGCCCTTTCTGAAATCACCGATAAGTCTGGGATCTCGGCTAAGCAAAGGTTGAGGTTCCCAGCCTCGGTTGCGGAACTCACGCCCAAAGGCTCTATTGTATCCCGCCTGATGCTTGTAGGTAGTGCCGTCTTCGCGGTAACCGAATTCGTAAGCCCATCGGACTGCTGCAATGACTGATTGGACTTCTTGAATCTCGTCACGAAGGGTCTCTCTTAAGTAATCACCGCAGTGGAAGAATGCTGTCGTGCTTTTCATAGGCTACCACCTTTACTGGGATTAACAATAGCAACAGCCACACCAGAGGGCATCAGTCCATGTAAGTTGCTTACACAAAGGTTTACAATGCGTACCTGCGATAATGCGTGCTGACATGTGCTTTTCTCGCGCTACCGGGGGTCCACGTCCCAAACCACGAAGAACTCAGTGCTGCATTTGTCGCACAGCACCGGGATGGCGTACGCGCCTTTGTCATCCTCTTGGTGATAGTAGGGAACCATCGGCGCCCTGGGTGGTACCGCGATCCCCAAGTTCATCGCCCCGCAGTGCACACAAGAGCAGGGGATGACGGAGAAGTCCAGACCGTATTTCATCCGGGCGATCTCGGCGGGGAAAAGTTCGGTTGAACCCTTGGCAATGGCACGACCAAGGACCCGACCTGCCAGATGGGCCCGATGGGGGTCCGAAGCCAGGTCTTGCTGGTAGATGGAGATCAACCGCCGCACGGCATTCGGGGGCTCGCCAAGGAGGCGCGACGCAGCGATGCGAACGTCTGAATCGCCATCCTGCAGATCGGCAAAGAGGCTCTCGAAGGCCGCATCGGCCTCGGGGCCGGTGCGCCAGAGTTGACGGGCTTGCTGCTCCATCGCCTGGAGCCGGTCCGCCTTTTCGCCCCCACCGGCCTCGATCTCGGCTCGGCGCTTCTCCTGGCGGATCTCCTCCATCACCCGCTGACTGTCCAAAACCAGCGAGTAGTCCCCTCGGCGTTGGCCGAATTCCAGCGCTTGTTGAAGATCCGCCAGTGCCGCGTCGTAATTCTTCAGCAGCCGGTACGAGACGCCCCGTTGCCAAAAGACCACGCCCACGTGCAGGGAGGTCGTGTTCGGATCGAGCAGGCCCAGGATTTCCGTGCACATCGCCACCGCCTTCCTGCGGTCTGCCTCTGAGACGCCGAGTTTTTTGACGCTTTCCCACAACTGCAGCGCCCGCTCGTCGGCACTTCCCGGCAATCTTCGCGCTGGAGAGACCTCGGGCTGTGTGCCCGGCGCACCTTTTGTCTTCCCCTTCCCCAGTAATCGGTCCAAAAACCCCATTGTTCGTACTCCTTTTGTGCCCGTATCCTCCCGCAGGTTTGGACAACCTGCGGGAGGATAGTAGCCATCGCTAATGACGCACTATGGACGATGGGTATTTTGTTGCGGGCAATACTGCCCTCGTGTACAGTGCCCGTCCCTGCGGTTATTTGCCCTGTAACTTACGGAGTACCAGCCCGACCATAGCCTCCATGTTGATCCTGCGGAAGAGAGCATCGTTATCGCGATAGATCTTGGGGGGTCGCTTGCGGAGCACCATGCGCAACGCTCCCTGCGGACATCTGGAGACACACTGGCCGCACCCGATGCAATTTTCAGTCTTGACCACAAGGCGGTGGTCCATAGTGGAGAAATTGTGTAACTGGCAGGCCTCTACGCATTCGCCACACAACGTGCAACTGGACTCATCGAAGGCCACCACAAAGCGCGACGGCGCGCCAACGTTCTTCTGTCCGCGCACGATGGCCTTCATCACCGCACAAGAGCAGGCGCAACAGTTGCACAGGGTCTGGATCTTGCCCTCACAGTTGCTCACATTGTGCACCAGGCCCTGTACCTCGCAGTCGCGCAGGATGCGCATCGCCTCGTCGTAGTCCACGCGGCGACCATAGCCCGATTCGAGTTTGATCATCGCCAGTTCGTTGAAGTAGAAGCAGGTCTCGAGAGGATGCCCACAACCCTCACCCAGCAATTTCTTCGTTGAACGGCAGTAACAGTCGGCAACGGCGATGATCGGCTCCTTCTTGATCATCTCGGAGATGACGTCAATGGGCAGCACCTGGCGGGGGTCCGGCACGACCTCGTGGATGGGGATCTCCACGCGCTCGGTTTCGCCGGTGAGGGTCGCTTCCACAGGCAGCACCCGGTAGTAGGGCGTGCGGGTGGGGATGACGTCCACCGCCCCTTCGATGAAAGCGTTCATCACTTTCACGCACACGGCGCGCATCGGCGAATCCTCCTTGAGGCGCACCTGGAATTCCAACAGGGCGATGACCGGTGCGCGCCCGCACAGGCGACCCGAGGGCGAAACATAGGAGTCAATGATGCCTTCGGGGATGAGGCGCTGCACTATCTCGTGCAACCTTTCCCGCGGGATCCCGATTTTGGCTGCCTTCTGCTCGAGTTTTTCGATGGGGATCATCCCGAAAAAGGGGAGCAAAAAGAAGACGCGCAAGTCCTCTTCGGTGAGAGTGGCTTGCAGCGCCTCTTTGAACTCCTGGCGATTGGGCAATTGGCCCAACTGAAACTCGTAGAAACGGATGAGTTCCTCGTAAAGATCCTTTTCGCCCATAGCGACCTCCGCGTTATTGTTTTGATAGGCTCAAGATGAGAAAGCCCGTCCATGGCTACACAGCGGACGGGCTGCTTGCTTGAGAGTATACTCGCTACTTTGCGCGTCGAGATAGCGCAAGAACCGTTTCTCATATTCGGAGCTGCAGTTGTGCACAGCACAGACGTCGGTGAGGAAGGTATGTGCCCCTTCGACCTCCAGATCATAGACTTCTTCCTCGCTTTCCACACATTCAATGGAGGTGATTCCCGCTGGCTGTAGATTGACCCCACCCTGACTCTCCCCGACATCGGGGAGGGCGAAGACGATGTCCCCTACCTTCAGGGTGACTGCACGGCGCCATTGGCGGTAGTGATCCTCGGACGGCGCCGCTTCCTGCGTGGCCTCCAGGATACACTCCAAAACGGCTTCGCGGTGATGGAGAACGTCCTCGTTCGTGACGCGCATAATGTTTAGGCCAAGGGCTTCGAGATATTCTGTTCGCGCGGCATCGTATTCCTGGCTTTCTGGAGCAAAATGGGAATCGCCATCCACCTCGACTACAAGGCCGGCTTCCCAAGAGTAGAAGTCCACAATGTAAGGCCCAATGGGATGTTGACGGCGGAATTTTACACCTAGTTGCTTGCCTCGTAGGCCTTGCCAGAGCATATGTTCAGCTGCGGTCATATCTTTGCGCAATTCGCGCGAGCGTGGAAAATGCTCTCGAGGGACGTGTTTCCAGGTACGTTGGGCCCCGTAGGATAGGGTGCGCTTCTGGCAGAGCACCTGATGATCCTCAGTCACCCACAACATTTGAGTGTGGAGATTGTGTCGGATGCCAACCATCAGGCCCCGGTGACGCTTGCGGATGGTGCGCAGCACACAGTGAGGTTGGCCATCGTGGGTGATCACCCAATCCCCCGGGTTGAGATTTTCGATGGGGATAGGCGAATACCCCACCCCAGCCCTCCCCGACATCGGGGAGGGAGACCCCGCCCCACCCGTTCCCTCCCCGTTGACGGGGAGGGAACGGGATAGCGAGGGAGAAGTCCCCCCGTTGACGGGAGGATTTAGGGGGGTCAACACCCGCGTCCCCTTACGAACGCAGAAGAGGTCAGCAACGAGGTCATCTTCGCCGGAAAGAGCCGTACTGTCGTGGACTATGATGCGAGAGAGATCCCCCAAGTTCTTTATGCGGCATCCATTAAGATCGCGGGATACCACGTTCTCTTGCTCCTCGTACTTGCCTGCCGAGACTAGCAGGAGGCTTGAGCGGCATAGCGACCTCCTTCCATCCGCAACCCCACACGCCAGCGGATGAATCCGGCGGCTCGGGTTCCAAAGTCCCTTCGGGACTTCTTACACGTAGCCGTCGCACACGGGCGATTTTATTCGACGGCGGGCCTCCAGATGCGGATTCCACCACCAATCCAGGGCAGGTATGGAAACCTGCCCCTACGTTATGTAAATTTACCGTGCCAGCCCCCCTACACGTAGCCGCTGGATTTATCCGGCGGCGGGCCTACCCCGCCTGCAGCGCTCGCTCCCGCTCTGCCCGTTCGCGCAACTGGCCGCGCAATGTGGCAATGTCGTGCGGCACCAGATAGGCGACCACGGCGAAGAAGATAGCACATAACACCCAGGCCGAGACACAGATGAGCAGGATGGCGTTATGTAAAGAAGAGCGCACGGCGATAAGACCCGCCATCAGCGGCGCTAAGGCTGCCCCCGCCGACTCGATGAAGTACTGCACCGCCAGGGCACTGCTGCGCACCTCCGGCAGCGTGATGTCATAGACAATGGAAATGACATTTGGCGCAGCGATGGGAATGAACAGGGCGGTGATGCTCAATAGCACCAGAAACAGCCCCTGGTTCTCCACCGGAACGGCGAGCGTGACCACCAGCATAATGGCCCCAGCCAGGACCCCGGTCATCGCCACCAGGGCTCGCCCGCGTGGGGTGCGCTTGAAGAAGAAATCGCCCGCTGCCCCGCCCACAAAATACCCGGAGGCGAGCACCAACACCGCGATGGACATCGTAGTGAAGACCGCAGCGCTGGAATAGCCCCGCTCTGTCTCCAGGTAGCGGAAAAACCAGTAGGTGATTACGTTCCACGGAAAGACGCCGAAGAACCCCTGGGTGAAGAGCAGGATCAGGCTGCGTTTCTTGAATAACCCCAGCGCGGTCTGCAGGTCAAAGCGGTAAACCCCTATGCGTTCCAGGTCGCGCAGTTCCGGCTCGGCTTTGCCGCGCGGCACTTCGCGCACCCCGAAGAAAATCACCGCCGCGAGCAGCACACCGAGCGACCCGGTGAGGTAATAGATGCCGCGCCAGCCCAACGTGCCGCTCAGCAGGAGGGCCAGCAACATACCCAACATATAGCCGAGGGGCTGGGCGATATCCAAGATCCCGTAGATCTTGCCACGCATCTCGGGGCCGAAATAGTCGGCGATCAGGCTGTACAAGCCCGGATAGGAGGAGTCGTCAATCCCTGTGGTGGCGCGGGTGGCCAGGAAAGCGCCGTAGGTGGGGGCGATGGCGCTCAGCCAGGTAGTCGAGCCCCAGATGAACGAGGCCAAAGCGAGCAATTTCGACCGCGCATAACGATCATAAAGATAGCCCCACAGCGGGTAGAGGATGGCCCCAACGATGAGCGCGCCGGTGACTACTGCCCCCATCTGCGCCTCGTTGATCCGGAAGGTCTCCATGATCTGGCTGGTCAGCGGCCCGATGAGCAGTTTGTCGCACTGGTGGAGCAACATAAAGGCGAAGAAAACAGCGACTACGAACCAGCGGTGTTTGGAAGGTTTCATAGCGTCTCCTTTCTTCGAGAGAAGTCAAAAATGCCAACATCTTGCGCGATGTTGTGGAACCGACTCTTAACCCTCTGGTGGAAGCAAGGAGATCAGAGGGCGAAGTTCATTCAGGAACTGGATGCAGCGGGTCAGTTGGGTCTCGACATACTCTCGGTCAAACGAGATCAAAGCCACATAGTCTCCCTCTTGCCGATCCTCGAAAAGTTGGTCATAGAGTCTGCCCCACTGCACATCTAGCAAGCCGCTCTTGATGAACTCGCGCTGGAAAGCAGCCCGGACTCCTGAATGCTTCTTAAAAGATAGTTGACGCTCTAAAAGTGCTGCACTCACCCCATAAAATGCGGCATAATAGAGGCGATTCACGGCAAAAGCATAGGCTCCGGCTTCGAGTTCGCGTTGGGCAGAGGCCAGGCTTTCTTTGGCTTTGGCCCACCAATAACGGACTACTTCGGCGCGCTGTTCCTCAGCATTCATAGTGGGATGCCATCCTTGATGATTTCGTGTCGGAGGGGCAGCACCGCAACCGCACCTATTTCCCACGAGCGGCGGTCAATGACTAAAGTGCTGAAGTTCGTGTCATAGCGTAGATTCACTTCAAAGACCACATCGGTGATCTTATGGCGGGCAGGACGCGCCAGCGGATGCGTGGTTAAGACGAGCAAATCGAAATCGGATTCTTCATCCGCCTCCCCACGTGCAACCGATCCATACAAAATCAGGGCCTCAATCTCGAACTCTTCGAACAACCTACGTCGTAATTCTGCCAAAGCCTGATGCTGGTTCGGTGTCAGAGCAATATCCTCAAGCCGCTTCACACCCTTGAACCTCCTTGGGCCCCGCCTCAACGCAACGGTGATAGGCTCTCCATACTCAACCAAAATTATAACATAGCCTCGACACAGGACAAACCCTGTATAGGCTACGGAACGTTACCATCCTGCAGGTTCCTAAACCCGCGGGAGGGTCCCCTTTGTTAGTGCCGCTCCATCTCCTGCCAGGTCAGGTTAGAGCCGATATTCGGGTTGAAGTTCGGGTCGTCGGTCAGGATGTACTCGCCCAGGCTATTGGCCCAAGCATGGCGATAGCCACCCGGCAACTCCACCCCGTATTCTTTGTATGGATCGTGATACTCGTCCACGCCCCGGATCGCTTGGCTGAAGCCACTGGAAATCCGGTCGTACACCTGTTGCCGCTGGTAGTAGGAGTCCATCATCATATCGCTGATTTGGCTGGAGGTCTGGCTGATGATGCGGCTGAGTTGCCCGATGTGCTGGATCTGCTGGATCTGGTTCTGGATGAGGTATTGGCTGACCTGTGTGTAGCGGCTGTACCACTGCGGGTTGAGCCGGAAGGAGTGTGCGATGGCCCGGAAGAGGTCCGAGAGGTCATCCAATCGGTCGGCCAGGGCGCGGCAGGAGAAGAGGTAATCGGCCATCCAATAGATGTGCTCCACCGCTCCCATCATCACCGGCATGACAACACGGGTGATCTCCACCACTCCGAAGAGTTCCTCTTCGATAACTTTGCCGCCTTGTTGGTAGCGGAGGCGGACTTTCGCCCCCTCGGCGGTGGTCATACTATCTGGGGCCACAGGGCTGGCCGCCCGCAACTGTTGGGCTAAGTCGGGCAGGCTTTCCTCGTGGACGATCTGCAGCCCGGGCATCTGCCCCCTGAAGCGCGGGACGACGATCTCGCGCAGGACTTGTTGCACTCCGGCGGGAGGTCGCACCTCGTTGCCATAGTAAAGACTGCCCACCGGGAACATCATGAGCACCATGGGGTTATTGGTCCAGTAAAAGGAAAGATTGGGGAAGACCTCGAAAACCTCTTCGCCACCGGGGTTGCGAACCTGGAAGGCGACCACAGCCGGCATCCCGGGGTTGTTCATCAGCCAGTGCACGCCGCCACTGAACTCCCAGCCGCTGGGGATGAGCATACGAAAGGCCTCGATGCCGATGCCCTGGGTGTCCACGCAGGAGAACGTTTTCAGGCGCAACCCCTGGACGAAGGGTTCCTGTCCTGGCGTCGGGGTACCAGGCTTCTCTGGCCGATAGCGGATCAGCCGCGAGCCGCAATAGGCGCAGATCACCTGCTCGCCGCCCGGTGGCAAACCGGCCCCACACTGAGGACAACGCTCCACGATAATCCGGGGTGAGTCAGACATGGTCATCCTCCTGTAGTGCGTCTCGCTATGCCATTATACTGCATCACTGAGAAAAGGCAAAGCCACGCCAGCGGATGAATCCGCCGGCCGATGGTTGCGAAGCCACGCCAGCGGATAAATCCGCTGGCTACGGTTACAAAGTCGGCTAAAGCCGACTGGCAGACCACCGGCAACAAAGCCTTGGAATGCATCCACCAAGTCCCGCAGGGACTTCCTACACGTAGCCGTCGAATTTATTCGACGGCGGGAGGGCGCAACCCCTCTCTCGTCAGGCGACCAATCCGGGGCAGGTATGGAAACCCGCCCCTACGTTATGCCCATGCCAGCGGATAAAGCCACCGGCTGTGGGCTGCGAAGCCACGCCAGCGGATGAATCCGCCGGCTACGGTTACAAAGTCCCTGCGGGACTTCCTACACGTAGCCGCTGGATTCATCCGGCGGCGGGAGGGTAAGCCTTGCGAAGGTTCCAAACCTTCGCAAGGCTCAAGGCGCAAGGCTCAAGGCTACATCCGGGAGGGCATTTTTATGGCGCATACACCCGAATGGCAGCCTCACCGTCCACCGGACAATAGTACTCGCAGACGCCGCACCCGATGCACCGCCCGCGGAACACGCGAGGGCGCTGCACCCTCACTGTAGTGCCGTCGCCATACTGCATCCCGACCCATTCCAACCTGACCGCCTTGTTGGGTACCGGGCACATCTCCTCGCAGACGCCGCATGCGATGCAGCGATCCGGGTCCACGTGCGCCTTGCCAATGACCTGCTGTCGCTTCTCCGGCAGGCTCAGCGGCGGGATAGCCTGCACCGGGCACACCTGGCCACAGGCGTTACACGAATAATCGCAATATCCCAACCTTGGCACCAGCACCGGCGTCCATAGCCCTTCGAGACCCGCTTCGCCGATGGCCGGCTGAATAGCGCCCGTCGGGCAGGCACGGATACATTGCCCGCAGCGGATGCATTTGGAGAGCAGGTTGTTCTCTCGAGCCCCAGGCGGGCGGATGAGCCAGGGGTGGTCGCGCATGGCGAACAGGCCACTGCGGAATATGCTGAAGCCAGCTGCGGCTACGCCAAGGGCGATGAGCGCCTCCCGCCGGCTGGGATCGTAGTGGTTCCACTCGGCCAGCGACAGGTGGGCTGGGAACCCGACGGCCCTCTGCGGGCAGACGGTCAGGCATTCCAGGCACATCGTGCATTCACCGGGGTCGCTGGCATATCCCTTTTCGGGCCGGATGGTGCTGGTCGGGCAGACACGCGCGCAGGCACCGCACTGATTACACCGCTCGTTCACCTCCCGGCGCAGGACGCCGGCCTTGCTCAGCAGCCCGAGCAGCGCCCCGAGAGGACAAAGGTAGCGACACCAGAACCGTTGGCCCACCAGATTCAGCGCGATCACAGCAACAAGCGCGCCTGCATACCATAGAGCGTAGCGATAGGAAACGGGCTGTGGTGGGAACAAGCGTGGCCGTATCAGGGCATCGAAGGCCAATACAGCGGGACGAAGCGCCCGGATCTGGTACAGGGTGGCCTCAGCAGCCGTAATCAGCCGGTCCAGCGCTGGCCACAGGCTGGCCGACAGGGTGCGGAACACGATGGTCAGGGGATCCGAAATCAGCAGGGTCAGGTTGGTGAGGACTGCGGCAGCGAGGATGGTCAGCAGCAGGAGATACTTCGCCCGGCGCCAGGAGTCTGGTAACCGGCTCCTCCCACGCCAGCGGCGCAAGGGAAACAGGTCCAGCAACGTCCCCAGGGGGCAAAGCCACCCACACCAGGCCCGGCCACAGACCAGGGTCAGGGCCACGGTGACCAACGCCAGCGCCGAGCCGGCCAGGAAAGTGCGGCTGGATAGCAGATGAGCCAACATCGCCAGCGGGTCCAACCGCATGGGGAGATTGACCACTGTGCCAGGCCACCCGCCCCGCCGGGTCTCCACAAACAACACCACAAAGGCAAACAGCGCCCCGTACTGGACCACTCGACGCAGCATTGTCCAACGGCGACGCGGCCGTCCCACTTTGCGCCTCGTCTCAGCCGCCAACGGCGATCTCCTCGATCTTCAGGTTGCCCAGATCGCTTCGCCCCAGTCCCATCGCCGTCCCCGCCCGGACGTAGGCCAGATCGTCGGGCTGTAGGCCGAATAACGTGGCGGCGTAACTGTCGGTGGCCACGATGTCAGTGCTGGCGATCACCGTGTCCAGTTTCCTCACATCATTCAGGCTGCCGCCCGTAGGCCCGTTGGCCACTAAGATACGCACCGCATCCACGACAGTCAGTGCCGGGCGGATGCGGCTGGTGAGGTCGGCCAGCCGCTGGCCCAGGTTGGTGTGCATCGCCGGCCGGTTGAGGATCGTGCCCATCAGGTTCTTCATGCCCAAGGCGAGCCGGGCCAGACTGTGGTCCTTGGCAATGGGCACGTTGATTAGGGCGTCGGCCTTCAGGATATCGTCATAGATATCCCAACTGCGCAGGTCTAACCCCTGGGGGATGTCGGTCTTGACGAACTTGAACTTCGCCATGATCTCGATCTGACCGCCCGCTGCCAACACCTGCTCCTGGATCCCGCTGCGCACGTAGGCTTCCTCCGGACCACCGCCAAACGGGTAATCCATCACCCGCACCCGGCGCGCGCCCGCCTCCAAGCAAAGCCTGACCAGCGCGGCCACGACCCAGGGGTTGGTGGTCACCGCGTATTCGTAGGTGTGATAGGCGACGCAGATGTTGGGCTTGATGACCACATCGTCACCGCGGCGCACGAAGCGCTCCATACCCCCCAGTGCGGTTATCGCTCGTCGCACCAATTCCTCCGGCTCGCCGCCTCGCGCCACCGCCAGGTAGGGGTATTCCGCCGACGGGGTTGCGGTGGGCACAGCGGTCTCGCGCGCAACGGCGGTAGGGGGCAACGGGATGTCTGTCGGCGGTGGCATCGTGGGCACGGGCATTTCCTGCCGCCGGCAGGCGCTCAGGTACCAGGCCCCGGCCAATGTGCCGAACCCCGCGGCTGCCAGCCGGCGTAGGAACTCTCGGCGGGTAATGTTTGACATGCGGCTCAACTCCTCACCTCATCCTCTTCGCTCCGTAGGACAAATTGCCAATTTGTCCTACTCTAAGCCAAGGGCTCGAATTTCTCCCGGTATTCGGGTATCTCCATCATCGGCGGCCGCTCGTGATCGCGGATTTCCTCCACTTCCAGGTAGTAGTGACGGGCCCCATAGCGGATCAGTTTCATGCTCCTGCTGAACTCCTCCAGCAATCTGATCTTATGCCGGTCCTCCAGCCGCTGTAAGAGTACCTGGATGATGGAGAAAGACATTTTGCTCAGCGCGAGCAAAGGCTGATTGTGGTGAATTCGCATCCGGAGATCTACCTGAGCGATGGAATGGAGGCCGAACCTTTCCAAAAGGTCAATCAGCAGGCCGATCTCCACGCCGTAGCCGGTGAAGAAGGGCAAGCGCTCCAGCGCCCGGCGTCGGCCGGCGTACTCCCCAGCCAGAGGCTGGATCAGGCCCGACAGTTCCGGCCAGAACAGGTTTAACAGGGGACGGGCCACCAGTTCGGTAACGCGCCCTCCCCCACTGGCTTGGATTTTCCCAGCCTCTCGGAGAGGACGCCGATAGAAGCCCTTGACATACTGGATGCGACGTGAGCGCAATAGGGGCCCGATCAGGCCGTACACGAAGCGGGGGTGGATGTTTTTGATGTCAGTGTCTATCCAGACGATGATGTCTCCGCGCAGCACGTACAGGCTCTTCCACAGAGCCTCGCCCTTGCCCTGGTATGTGCCGTGCTGGGGCAATATCTGTGAGTGGAAGTACACGGGGATGCCCATCTCCTGCGCGATCTCCACGGTGCGGTCCGTTGAACCGCTATCTATGAGGACCATCTCGTCCAGGAGGGGCACCTCCTCCATCAAGGCAGAGCGGATGGTCCGGATGACGGTCCCGACCGTCTCCTCTTCGTTCAGGGCTGGCAGCCCCAGGCTGATGGTCAGCCCTTGTTTCCGCTTCTGCTCCAGTAGCCATCGCAGGTCAGCGAACTCGGCGCTGTCGAAGGTGTTCTCGGCAAACCACTTATCCACCAACACCGAGATGGAAGTGGAGATGGGCATAGGCAGTGGGCCTGGCTGCAGGGCCTGTTTGGTCGCCACTTCCATACCCCGACGGCTGCGCACCAAGATGAGCGCCTGATGGGTCAACGCCGCCAATCGGGCGCCGATCGGTCCCAGCCGCGTCTCCGGCGCTGGCGGTGTCATACGGATAGAGGCCCCGATCACGATTACCTCGTGACCACTGGCCTCGTGCAGGATGCTCTCTGGCACCTGTTCCACAACGGCCACCCGGCCGGTGATGCGAGGTCTCCCGCGCAAGAGCGGCAGAAACTGGCTTAGCGTCTGCTCCTCATCCCCCGCCCCTTCCTCAACAGCGTGAAACAGGGTGATCTCGGCGTCTTCTGCCTCGGCCAGGGCATCGGCAATGCGCAGGGCCAAGTCCACGTGGGGCGACCTGCTCCGGACAGGCAATAGGATGCGATCAATCCCTGTCAGATGGCCACGCACCAGAGCCACATCGCAGGGGGTCTCCTGTAGCAAGGCATCGATCGACTGGCCCAACACTTGATCGGATGCCTCAGATCGCCAAGGCAGGAGAAGCAGGTCAATTCGCTCCTTGGGAATGAGGGCCAGGATCTCGGGCCAGGGAGCGTGAGCCACGCGCACCCGAGCCTTCACCCACAGGGGGAGATGACGATAGGCCTGCTCTAGTTCGCGCAGGACCCGGCGCCTCTCTTGAGCCTCGAACGCCCCCGCGCTCAGTGGCTGTTCGCCAGGGACCTCGACCACACCGACGAGGGTCACCTGGCCCTCGCGGTCTTTCAATAGTGCGGCGGCAAGGCGCAGCAAGTTTTCCCCATCTTGGCGGTTCTCGACGGGGATCAAGATGCGGAACAGCCGTCGTTTCTTCCTCTTCGCCACGGAACACTCCGATACCCAAGTGCCAGATGGGACCTATCCGCACGAGGAACCGGGCGACAACAGCGGCAAGATGCGGTCCTCGAAAATGCGCTGCCAGGTATAATGGTCGCGCACCCGCCGGCGCAGGCAAAAGGTCTCATCGCTGCCCAGCACCTCTCGGATGCGCCGCGCGATCTGCTCTGGCTTCTGGCTCAAATCGAAAACGTGGATCCAATCGCCGCCGCTCTCGCGAAACGGCGCGATGTCGGAACAAAACACCGGCAGCCGGGTGAGCCCAGCCTCCAGCACCGGGATGCCGAAGCCCTCTTGCACGCTGGGGAAAAGCAGCGCGTCGGCGACCAAATACAGTTCCGCCAAGAGAGCATCATCTGGGACAAAGGGGGTCTCTTCTGTTCCCTGTTCGTAGAGGAAATGCACGTGTTGTTCGACCCCCAGTTCCCGTCGCAGGCGCTGCAGCCGTTCCAGATAGGCGACGTTGGTGGGGTTGTGTGGCCCTGGCGGGCCGGTAACCACCAGGTGGGCCCGACAGCCCTGCTCGTGGAGGGCGGCAGTGATGCACAGGGCCAGTTCGATGTTCTTGCGCCGGGTGATGCGCGCCGGGAGGAGGAGCACCATCTCCGCCTCCAACAAACCCAGGGCGCTGACCAATTCTGTCGTCTGTGGGCGCAACCGCAGCAGCGCGGCGGCATCCACCCCCGGTGGCACCACTTGGATGTCCTCGGCAGGACAGTGGAACAGCGTCGCCAATTCCTCTCGCTGCGCTTCACTGACCACCACGTAGGTCACCCCTGGCCACGGCTGGCGCAACAGGTCCCAGGGGTAGCCCGGGTGTAACTCCGGGCGATACTGGGGCCTGCACCAGGCGAAATCGTGGCACCAAGCGATGAATCGGGTCATCTGCTGGTCCGAAAGTTCGCGCAATGCTGCCGTCAGCGCCAAGTTTTTATGTAGAGTCATGGCGTTGTGCACGATACAGGCATCGGTGCCAGCCAAGGCGGCGGCCAGTTCTCCGCGTAAGTCATCTCGTAGCCGCTCGAAGGCCGCGCTGACGGTGCCCTGATCCAGTTGTCGTTTCGCAGCCAGCGCCTCGGGGTGCTGAGAATAAAGTCGAGGGACGAGGCACACCGAAACGCGGGGATCAAAGGGTTCGCCCCGCCCCACAATCACCCGCACCTCGTAGCCGGCCTGGGCCAGCAGGCGAGCGTGATGGTAAATGGTGCTCTCCACACCGCCGACCACCGGCGGGCCAGCGTAGTGCAGGATGGCGACACGCTGCGGCTTCGCGCTGGTGCTCAAGGCGTGCATACAACCCATTCCTCGGGAAAAGTCTCTAGCCCCATTGTACCCGAACAACACCACAGGCGCAAAGAGGCCTCGCCCCGCAATGCATTTCCGGCTACGAGCGCCAAAGGGTCTCATCGAGTTAAGTCGAGGATTTCTCAAAATCCTGGGCTTTTTATTAAAAATTAAAAATCGGATATTTTGCCTATTGCTTTCACACCCTTTATGGTGTATAATATCGGAAAAGCAAGAAGCCTGCCACTTGTGGGCTTCGGGCTAACTATTGGCGGTTCTTTAACAATTCCCATAGGAGAAGGAGGCGACAATGGCCAGGAAAAGAAAAAGTTGGTTTGATGAGGAGTCCAACGAGCCCATGTTTTCCAAATACGCGGAAAAGATGGAGAGTTGGCAGAAGGCTCTGGCCGACGGCGTGGTCCAGCCAGAAGAATTGCAACAGCAGGCGGAGAGAGTGAATGAGATGCTGCGCGCCCTGGAACCCAAACTCAACGACGAGTTGCACGGGGCAGGCTTTGCTGCAATTTTTCCAGGGCAAGGGGTATCAGACCCAGATGCTCCCAGGCCCAGGGGCAGATGGCGTAACGGTGCAGGCGAAAAAGGGGTCTGGCTGGATCACCACTGCTACTTCTCAAGCCCTCACAGTAATGATGACTCCCCAGGGAGACAATCTGGTAGTGCAGACGGGGGGCGCCAGGTGGACGGAGAAAGTTGTGAGTGGCGCAGTGGCCGCTATTGTTTTCTGGCCGTTGGTTGCTCTCCCTGCCTACGGGGCTTATAAGCAGAAGGAGATCATTGACCAGACTTGGGAGTTCCTAGACCAGTACATCGCCTCGGCCGGGGGCACGCTGACGGCTGCCCCGATGGCTGCCCCAGTCATGGCCCCGCCGGTAGCACCCGCACCAACGAAAGCCCAAGCCCGTTGCCCATCCTGCAACCAGCCAGTGCGGGCGGGAGCAAAGTTCTGCGATAATTGCGGGGCCTCATTGGTGCTTGCCTGCGCGAAGTGCGGGGCAGAGTTGCGCCCCGGGGCCAAGTTCTGCGATCATTGCGGGGCACCGGCGGAAGCGAAGGCCTGAGCCAAAGAGATAGAGGGATATGAAGGGCTTTTTTTCCAGGATTGGGAAGGCAATCGGGCGTTTCTTGCTGCGGCACTGGGCGGGCACTCTCATCGTGATCTTCTCCCTGCTGGCCCTCTTCACCGCATATCAGATGTGGCGACTGGGTCCCGTTCTGGCGCTCTCTCTCCTGCCCCAGTTGGTTATCTGCCTCGTCCTCTTGGTGGGTGTGATCGCAGTTCGGCAGGTGGTCAAAGGGGTCACGAAGGGTGGGGCACTGCAAACCCAAGTGGCGAAAGGAGTGGCCCAAGACACCCTGAGCCGAGGGCAGGCCGTTGTGGAGCGAGAAGTCGAGCAGGCGAAAAGTTCGCTCTCTGCCCTGGCCCAGGATGTGAAGGCGGATTTGGGGCGAGTGATCGGAGAGCAGACGGCCACCAGCACGCCCGTGCCCCCGGTCGCGCCGCGCTGCCCATCCTGCGGGCGCTTCGTGCGAGCAGGAGCCAAATTCTGTGACGGCTGCGGGGCAGCCTTGCTGGCCACTTGCCCGCACTGTGGTCGAGCCTTGCGGCCAGGCGCCAAATTCTGCGACGGCTGCGGGAAACCGATACGCCCGGTCGCTTAGGGGGCAAGACACGTATTGCCCTTTCGCGCCGCGCCTGACGAGAGATCGTTGGCCACAGAGATCAATCCCACCGGAAGTGGGGGAAACATGACGGATGAGGGGGAGAGGAAGTCTCCTCACCCATTGCTGCGCCTGGGCCGCATCCTTTTCTCGGCACTGCGAGATTATGTAGTCAACGTGCGGGTAAAAGATGAGGCGGCTGGGTTCGCCACACTGAGAGTCCTGGCACGCAGTGGGCCGCTATATTGGCCTGGCCTGGCAATCCTCTTGGTCAGTGTCGCGGCCACCGCTTACTTGAGCCTGCAAAGTGCCGGGGTCTCGATCCTGAGCATCGAAATATGGGAGGGGGAGGCAGTGAGGGTTCTTTCGGCTGCCCTGTACCTCTCCCTTTTTGTTATCTCGTTCGGCTGGGCGTATCTCCTCGTCGGCGCGGCTGCTGTGGGTCTGGGGGCTTACGTGCTGGCCGCTGCCTACGTTGCTTTCTATGGCCTGGCGGCGGGCTTCGGTCTGGCGGGCACTCCCTGGTTCGCCCTCATCCCCTTCTGGTTGCTTGTCACGGGCGCTTGGGTGGCCTCATCCCGGCCAACGCGTTGGCGACTCCCTCTCCTCTGCCTATTGTGTTACCTCGTGGCCCTGATTACATATTCCTCTCTACACCTGAAGACGATTCTGCCGGGAAATGAGGGCCGGCTGATCCTAGCGGCAGTTTACCTTGCTCTGGTGGCCAACCCCTGGACTCTGAGAGAGCGAGCCTTCAAGCCTTCCATCGCTTTCGCGGTGAGCGCCATCCTTTTCGTCGGTTTCTACGGCCTCAATCTCCTGCAGACCCCAGCCGAAGAGGTCCTCGGGGACACATTCCTCTCCCTCCACTACCTCTTGGGATTGGTGAGTCTCTTCTGGTTCTGGCTGGGATTGGACCTTTTCAACGGCGCACAAAGTCTGGCCAGATGGTTGGTAGATACGATCAAAGCGCTGGTACCATCCAGGATTCTCCGCCTGGTGATATTCTCCCTGTGGGGGATCTGGATTGCCATCGCCTACCTCCTTATCCACGGGCCCACACTGGGCATGACCCAGTTCCTGTTGCACTACCGATTGGGAAGCGCCCTCTTGATGGCCTATATGTCCCTGGAACCCTCGATGGTATTTGCGTCCGCACTCGATTATCATTTGTATCTCACCGTGGCCATCGTCTTGCTGGCCCTGGCATTGTGGCTGACGAAGAGATTATCGGCGGAGAGACTGCTGGGACTATTCGGTCTCTCCGTGGCTGGTTTCCTCGTCCTATACGGCTATTTCGGTATCTGGTTCGCCTTCGGCTCGGAGGATTGGGAGAGCATCCTCGGGTTCTGGCCGCTCCTCATCTTCGTGGCCGGGATGTTCTGGGAGGTGCTGAAGGCCTCTGCCGGCGCCGTTTCTGGGACCAGGGCCCAGACCTCCCTGTACCTGAGTTTCCTCCTGCTCTTGGGGGGAATCTCCCTGCTGGAACTGCCGTCCGGCTCCCGGTATTTCCAGCAGGAACTCAGCCTGAACCCCCTCCTCGGCGTCCAGTACCTTGGCCTTCCCTATCTCCTCTACACCTTCCTCTACAAGCAGCGGCGCTACACCCCCGTCGCTCCCAGCCATCTCGCGCTCCTGTTTGCCCTGGGGATGCTGAGCGCCATTCCCTCTCTGATCTGGGCGAAGATCGTTTTTGCCCCCGTCGCCTGGCTGGTGGTCCTGTTGGCCACAGTCTGGCGTTGGGGGCGCTGGGATGAACTCTGGGATGGGTTGGTTTATGCTATCGCCTCGGCCCTGGGCTTCCTGGTCTTTTACACCCACCCGGTGATGATCCCCATACCCGCCTTCACGGGTTTTCTAGGGCGTTTCGTACAATTGCAGTCCCGCTACGCAGAGCACATCATCTGGCCATGGGAAGCCCGGTGGTGGGTGCTCTTGCTGGCGGTGTTGGAAGCAGCGGTCATCCTGGGATATCTATTGTCCCGGGCGCGTTTGGCGCAGGGACGCGCTCGCATCCTGTTCCTCATCCTTGGCCTCTCCCTGAGCCTCGCTTTCCTGGCCATTTGTGAATTCGCTATCGTCCGAGTCTATTAGCGTGCTCGGGAACGAATACCCGGGCTATGCTCGCCAAGTCCCGCAGGGACTTTTCAGACGTAGCCGGCGGTGCGGTGTGGGCGGGACCCTCCCGCAGGTTGTGAACCTGCGGGAGGATACGACCTCGCGCGTTCCCCCGCAGTTGCACTGCGGGTCGCCTGGGCAATCACGGCGGAAATGGACGGCAGTGCAACTGCCGCCGAACAGAAGTGATTGCGAACCTGCGGGAGGATGCGACCTCGCGTGTTCCCCCGCAGTTGCACTGCGGGTCGCCTGGGCAATGGTCGCCAGGCGGAAGCCTAGCCCGGAAATGGAATTTGGGCTACGCTCACCAAGTCCCGCAGGGACTTTTCAGACGTAGCCGCCGGATTTATCCGGCGGCGAGGCTACCCTCCGGCCAGGACGATGATCCGATCTCCCTCGGAGAATGTAACCGGGGCCGACTTGTCGGGATTGAGGACTACCCCGTAAGCCTTCGCTGCGTCGTTGGCGTGGGCATGTAGCCAGTAGCCTAACGCCACCTCGCTTCGCCGTCGCGCCGCTTCCACCACGGTGTAGAAGTTCAACGCACCGTTCAACCGCACGTAATCTGCCGCCGGTTTGAGGTATATCTCGGACCCCTCCGGATTGAAGAGGTCGGTGAAGACCGCGTTGAGGGCTTTGTTCTCCGAAACCTGTGCCAAGATCAGGCTGATGATCTGCGTGCTGACGATGAAGTCGTCGGCTCGCGTAACCTCCGCCAAGTTCCGGTTGCGGACGTCCATCATCTCGCTGACGATGGAGAAGGGGTGCCCGGTGCGCTCGGCGATGTCGCGCAAGTGCAGGAGCGTGATCAGCGTGCGCGCATCGGCTTGCTGGGCATCGAGGGTGTCGCAATAGCACAGGATGATCACGTGATTGTACGTCTCGATGGCCAGTCCGTCCAATGTGTGGCGGTCGGTCGTGTTTCCCAAGTGAAAGTGGACGGTCTGGTTACGGAGTCCAGCGCAACGCCGGGCGATCTCGGCTGCTCCGTCGGCGCAGTCGGCCACCACGGTAACCACCGAGCCCGGCGCCACATAGCGATCCAGTTCGTTGATGACAGACGGCGCGTGCCAATTCCAGCCCAGAATCAGGGTGCGCTCCGGACGTGCCTCTGCGACCTTGGGGGAATGGATGGCCTCCTCATGGATGCCCACATCCGTTCGCCCAGACAGTCGGATGGCGTCGTCGTCCTCGGCGATGGCAATGATCTGGTCGCCATCTTGAATGACGGTCTCCATCGGCGGGTTGAGTTGCAGTTTGCCGTTCTTGGGGTATATCCCGATCGCCGTGCAATCCTCATACGCCAGCAAGGCTTCGCCGAAGGTCTTGCCGGTGAGCGCGGGCTCGGCGTGGAAATATATCTCGTCGCCCTCGAAATCCAACAGTTCTGTGTAAACCACCGATAGGCCCGGCTGGCGGCAGATCTGCGCGGTGATGCGCGCGACCAGGTCGCCCACCAGCACCAATTCCACCTCGTCGCGCCCCACTATCTGCGCCACCTCCCTGTTCTTCGGGTTGCGGATCTCGGCGACGATGTGGTAGGGCTCGGGGCGGCGGTTGGGATTGTTGGTGATAGCCAAGAGGGCCTTGATCACACTGGAGTCGGGGTCATCTCCCTCGGGCGAAGGGATGATGATCGAGTGAGCGGTCTGCAGGCTGACGATGTCCAGGTCGCTCATCTCTATCGGGCTGCCGCGCCGACAGACGGCGCGGGTGCGGCCCGTCGAACCCACTTTGTCCCGGATCTCCTCCTCCATCTCCACTTTGTCTTTGTCACCCAGGATGACGATGCAGGATTTGGGTTGGTTGGCCTTGGCTGCCACGAGTTCGGAGATAATAGAGAAGATGTGCGGGGCCCAGCCCAAGATAACGGTGTGGCCGGTCTCGGTAACCTTGGAGCGCCCCTTGCGCAAGTCCTCGATCTTGCTTCGAGTTATAGCCGTGAGCACACCGATGAGAGTGCCAGTGATGAAGATGCTGCCGAAGGTAACGGCCAGCATGAACAGCCGGTAGGGCCAGGTGGCATTATCGCCGTCGGGGATGCTGCGGCCCAATGTGTGCAGCAGGTTCATCCACAACAGGTCAATCAAGTTAGGCTGGGGTGCGATCCCCGTGGCCCAGAGGAAAAGCGAGGCCGCGAGAATCAAAGCGGCGGACGCCAAGGCCAGCCAGCCGATCAGCGCCACAGGCCCCTTGGACAGACTGTTGTCGAAAGCATAGCGCAGCCGGTCCCACAGCGAAGTCTTGCTCATACGCACCTCCCCATTTCGCCCATGGTTTCTTTTGCTACCTTGATTTCTCGTGACTTGCTCCGGCGCAGTTCCCCAGGGTTCTGAACCTCATCCCCGGCCCTGTTCTCGGGCAGTGGAACTGCCCGAGAACAGGGCAGTTTCACTGCCCGACGAGGGGTCAGGGGGTGAGGTAAAGCCACTAATCACCTATTCGATGGTGGCCAGGAATTGCTGGGCCATCCCACCCACATCACTGTCGGCGCGAATGCCCTCCCAGGGCTTGCCCGGGGAAACGATGTTGACCACGACGATGCTGGCACCGTTGAAAATCGCGCTGCGGGCCTCCCGGAGATCCACGCCGCCGGCAGCAGAGATAAGCACGTCGAATTTGCTGCGCACCCGGTTGACATGCCTGTAGCCAATGACCTTGCCTCGCGTGCCTTCCTCATCCCGCCCGCGGTGCAGTACCACCACCTGGGGCGGCTTTGCCAACTGCATCATCACTCGCAGCGGGTCGCTCACGCCCAGCATGTCAATCATCGAATCTATCTCCAAGTCGGCGCAGGCGCTGATGAAACGATCCAGGGTCTCCACCGGTGAACTGCCCAGCACCGTTGCCGCCGTAGCCCCGGCGGCGCGAACCATGGCTACCTCTTCGGCTCCGCCGTCCACAGTTTTCAGGTCCGCCACGATGGGACCCGGCCAGTGTTCGCGGATAGCGCGAATGCCGGCCAGACCTTCGTTTTTGATGTAGGGCGTGCCGGCCTCGATCAAGATGCGGTCACTCTGCGGAATCAGGGGCAGAATTCGTCTGGCCTGGGCCCAATCCTCATTGAAAGCCAGTTGCAGGTAGCGAAGGTTGCTCTGCAGCCGGAGATCCGACCAAGCACGGGGGCGCTGCTCCGCCCTGGCAGCCTCGAGTTGCGGGCGCAGAATGCTTTGCCACATGCCGATTACCCCTGGGCCACCCTTTGTATGACCTCCTCCATACCAGAGGGGACAAAGATGACGATTTTCTCCGAGGGGTCAGCGGCGATATCGCGGATGGTCTGCAGGGTGCGGAGGTGCAGTGCGCCGCTGCTTTTGGAAAGTATCTCGGCGGCTTTCTGCAAGTTCTCAGCGGCCGACAGTTCGCCCTGCGAGGCGATGATCACCGCGCGGCGCTCGCGCTCGGCCTCCGCTTGCTTGGCCATAGCCCGCTTCATCTCCGCCGGCAGTTCGATCTCCTGGATCTTGATGGACTCGATGTCTATGCCCCAATCCGAAGTCTCGGCATCCACGATCTTGCGGATGTTGTTGGCGACCTGCTCGCGCTCACTGAGCACGAAGTCCAGTTCGCTGTTGCCGACCACGTCCCTGAGAGCTGCCTGGGTGTATTGCCGAACCGCGTAACCATAGTCCTCGATCTTGATGATGGCGTCCTCCGGCCTTTCCACCTTGAAGTAGACCACCGTGTTGGCGAGGATAGTGATGTTGTCGCGGGTGATGACCTCTTGCCTGGGGATATCGGCAGTCTGGATGCGCATGTCCACCTTGCGCATGTTCTGGAAAACCGGGGCGATCCACATCAGGCCGGGCTCACGGGTACCACTGTACTTGCCCAGGGTAAAGACCACCCCGCGCTCATACTGGTACACGAGGCAGATGCCGGAGAGCAGGTAGATCAAGACGAGGGGGAATATCACCACGACCAATGCCAAGAGCCACATCGTATACCTCCTTGTTATGTTAAATAAACCGGCGCTTGCACGAGGATTATACCTTGTTAGGGTTCACGCCCGGAAATGGAATAAGCGCGCTGCCATCGCGCAGTCCTGCAGGGACTTCCCAAACGTAGCCGGTGGATTCATCCGCCGGCGAGGCTGTCTACTCGATCGGCCATGCCGGGATCAGGCCATCTATCTCACACATCCGGCGCATCGTCTCCACCAGAACTGCCGAGAACAGAGGGGGACCCTCCCGCAGGTTGTGAACCTGCGGGAGGGCGCAACCTCACCCGTCCTTGCCCAAAAACTCCAGCACCGCGCGGTTGAATTCCTCTGTCTTCTCGCGCACCAGCCAGTGCCCGCACTCCGGAAAGACGCGCAACTCAGAGCCACTGATGAGCGAGTGGGCTCTTTCAGCCCAGGAGACGGGCACAAGGCGGTCTTTCTCACCGTGGAGGATGAGAGTGGGCACGGCGAGTTCCGGGAGCCTATCCACGAAGTTAGTGCGCAGCCCATTCCAGCGAGCCTCGCTTCTCTGAAAAGACCGGAACGCCTTCTCCACCCCCGGTTTCTTCACCAGTCGGTAAACCTCATCCACCAAATCGTCCGTAACCACCCGCCGATTGCAGACCAAGTTCTGCAGACTCAACCGCACCATCCACCGGCTCCGCCTCATGACCGCGTACGTCATTTCATAGAGGAGCGGCATCCACACCACCAGATACGAGATCGCCGGCCAGGGGACTTCACTTCCCAGGCCGTAACTATCCACCAACACCAGTTTCTCCACCCGGTGCGGAGATTCGAGGCTGAAGCCCAAGGCGATCCCCCCGCCCATCGAAAGCCCAGCCAGGCTGGCCCGTTCCAAGCCCAGGGCGTCCATAAGACGGCCCAGGAAGTGGACATAGTATTCGGTGCTGTATTCCACCTTTGGCTGATCGCTCTCCCCATATCCGGGCCAATCGGGGGCGAAAACCCGGTGGTGCTGAGAGATAGGCCCGATGCTGAGCCGGTACGAGAGAGAGGCGCAGTCCAGACCCCCACCGTGGAGCAGCAGGACCGGCGAACCTTGCTCGCCGGCCCTCAGATAGTGGATGCGCAGGCCCTCCACTTCGACCCATTTCTCCTGGACCTTCGTTTCCATTTTTCCTCCCTGGCAGATCACCCTCAATCGAGGATCAACCGCGCCCGCTGGAAACGGGCCATCGCCGCCGCGAGCAACCCGATGTCGAGCACAGTCATCACCGTCCCGCCGATGAGCGCGATCTTGGCTACATCCACCGCCGCCAGCATCTCAGCCAGGCGCAACCTCCACTCAACCGGCAGCGCCTGAATGCCGAATGTCGGGACGAACAGGAGCAACATAATACTGAGGCTCAAAATCTGCTGCGCCTGTCGCACCGTCGGGGCCCGCAGTGACACAAAGACGCCCACCGCGGCCACCAGCACGGCCCCCAACAGAGTGAATACCACGATGGCCAGACCGATCTCAGGCGGGTAGAGCAATAGTTCACCGCGCCCATGGGCGAGGTTCACCGTCACCAAGCCCAGGAGCAGGCTGATCATCGTCAAGCCCCAGCCATATCCCACCGCGGCACCGACTTTGCCGAAGAGAATGGCCCGGTCCGAGAGACGGCTGGCCAGCAGCGTCTCCAGTATGTGCCGCTCGCGCTCCCCGGCGAAGGAGTCGGCAATCACGCTTGTCACCAGAAAAAGCGGTACCCACATCCAATAAAACAGCGCCACCGGCGATTCCACCCAATCGCGTCCCATCTGCAGGGGCAGATAAATCCCGAAGACGGCCACGAACACCAGCAAGCCCAGCCTGCCTCCTCGGCCGCCACCCGAGAGGAGCATCTCCTTCCACTCTTTCCACATCACCGTCCAGATATCGGCGATCATCGCTCTTCCTCCATCAGCGTCAAGAAGACCTCTTCCAGGCTTGCTTTGCCTCTCCGCACCTCTTCCACTTCTGCCCCCGCGCTCACGATGAGGCTGACCAAAGGCGCGACGTCCACTTGACCACGCAAAGGAATCACCAGGCGGCTGTTCTGCACCTCGGCGCTGGCTACCTCGGGGCGTGCTCGGAGCAGTGCCAGGATCTCCTCGCCGAAGCCACGCCCGGTGATCTCCACTTGTGGCTCGCCGCTCCTGGTCCGCAATTCGTCGGGATGGCCGACCGCCAACAACTTCCCGGCGCGGATAACACCCACCCGATGGCACAACTTCTCCGCCTCGGCCATATTGTGCGTGGTCAGGAAGATCGTCGCCCTCTCGCGCGCGGCCAGGCCAGCCAGGTCTTCGCGCAGGGCTGCCGCCGCCACTGGGTCGAGGCCTGCCGTCGGCTCGTCCATAAAAATCAAGGACGGGCGGTGAAGCAACGCCCGTGCCACAGCCAGTTTCTGCTTCATCCCCCGGCTCCAGGCCCGGACCGCTTCTTTCCTCCGCTCCCACAACCCCAGGTGTGTGAGCAGTTCCTGGATGCGCGCCTGCCGTTCTCCCTCGGGCAAGTGCCAGATGCGCCCGTAGAATTCCAGGTTGTCTTCGGCGCTCAATCGTTCGTAGAGGCCCGAGTGTTCGAGCAGAGCACCCGTTCGCTGGCGGATCTCGTCCGCCTGGCTCTGAGTGTCGAAGCCCAATACCTCGGCTCGCCCGCTGGTCGGTTCCAGCAAGCCCAATAGGAGGCGGATGGTCGTCGTCTTGCCCGCCCCATTGGGTCCCAGGAAGCCGAAGACGATGCCAGTTGGCACTTCCAAAGAGAGATTGTCCACGGCACGCACCGGGCCGAAGTCACGGGTGAGGTTCTCAATGCGAATGGCGATATCCGTCATGCAAATTCCTCCAGAATAGCGAAATCCATACCCCAAAGGATTATACCCGGGTCACTCAACTTCTGCGAACTCGCACCACGACGGCAATGGCCAAGGCCGCCAGAAGAAGCCAGATGGCGACGATGACGGCGGCGGCTGCCCAACTCACCGGCCTGCCCTGACCTACAACTTCCTGAGCCCTCTCTCGACACTCGGCCAAAACCGGCGGTGGGATCATCTTCAGCGCCAGGGCAACCCCCAGGGGCACCAAGACCAAGTCATCCAGATAGCCCAGGATGGGGATAGGGTCTGGGATCAGGTCTATCGGGCTGAAGGCATACCCGACCACGCAAGCGGCGAACAGCCTGGCGTACCAAGGAACTCTGGGGTCTTTGTAAGCGAGATAGATGGCGTAGGTTTCCATTTTGAGTTGCCTGGCCCGCTGCACCCATCTCTCAACGACTGTCTTCACCTCTCCAGCGCCGCCTATCACCGCAAAATCTCTCTTGTTATGTGAACTGTGGCGTAATCGGTCATTCTCGATGAAATGCACTCCCTCGCTGGCGTTATTTCACCCTCAGCGAGACAGTTTGCAGCGGGATTTCGCCATACCAGAATTCCACCGTGTAGGTTCCCGGTCTCAGATTCTTCTCCGGGTTGAAGTTCCCATAGCCGTTCCGCCCAGAGCGCACATTATACGCCTTCTCCATTACCACGCGGCCATTTGCGTCCATCAGCCTTGCCTTCACCTTCCCACAATCAGTGGGGTTCTCCACGATGGGGAAGATGCCATCGGTGGGGGCGAAATCGGTGGCGGGAGAGCCCATTTCCTCCTTCGCCACCCAGGCGTCTATGGTTTTGTAGCAATCCTCGGCGAACGGCGTGCCTGGCGAGATAGAGGGCAAGGACGGGACGCCGGAGAGCAGGGGCTGAATCATCCCTTGCACGAGGCCGAACAGCTGGGGGCCAGCAAGAAAGACGAGCGCACCGATGAGAACGATGGTCGCCGTCCAGGCCCCAAGACAGCCCACACACCCGCCAACATACGCCTTCAGTAGGTATTTGACCGCCTCTGAGATACTTTTCATTTGTCCTCCCTCCTTCCGCATCCCGTTGCCCTCAACCGAGCACGCGGACTGGTTGAACCTGCCCTTTGAACTGGCTCATATACAGTCGGTAATAGAAGCCCTGCCGGGCCAGCAACTCCTCGTGCGTGCCGCGCTCGATGATCTCCCCCTCGTTGATCACCAGCACCTCGTCGGCGTCGCGGATGGTGCTCAAGCGGTGCGCAATCACAAAACTGGTTCGCCCTTGCATCAGCCGGCGCAGCCCGGCCTGGATCTGCACCTCCGTGCGGGTGTCCACGCTGCTGGTGGCCTCGTCCAAGATCAGGATGCCGGGATTGGATAGGACGGCGCGGGCAATGGCTATTAGTTGGCGCTGCCCCTCCGAAAGGTTGCTGGCCCGCTCGGAGAGCATCGTGGCGTAGCCCTGGGGCAATCGCTCGATGAACTGGTGAGCGTTCGCCAATTTCGCCGCGGCGATCACTTCTTCATCCGTGGCGTCCAGCCTGCCGTAGCGGATGTTGTCCATCACGGTCCCGGTGAACAGGAAAGTGTCCTGCAAGACCACACCCAACTGGCGCCGCAGGCTATCTCTCTTGATCCGGCGGATGTCTATCCCGTCAATGCGGATAGCACCGCCGTCCACATCGTAGAAGCGCGATAGGAGGTTGATCATCGTCGTCTTGCCGGCTCCCGTCGGGCCGACCAAGGCGATGGTCTGGCCCGGCTTGGCGTGCAGGCTCATATCCTTGATCACGGGCACGCCGGGCACATAACTGAAGTTCACGTGATCGAAGACCACATCGCCGGCAACCCGCTCCAATTCCACCGCATCCGGGTCGTCGGGCAGTTCCGGCTGCTCGTCCAGCAGATTGAAGATGCGCTCTGCGCCGGCCAGCGCCGATTGCAGTTGGTTGTACAGGTCGCCCAATTGCCGCAGTGGGGCGGCGAAGCGCCGTGAGTAGGTGTAGAACGAAGCGATGGTCCCCACACTGGCCAGGCCGCGCAGCGTCATCCATCCGCCCAAGCCCGCCAGGATGGCCACGTTGGCGTTGCTCATAATGCCCATCAGCGGTGGAACCAGGAGCGAGTACGTCTGGGCGCGGATGCCCACGTCCCGGGTGATTTGGTTGGCCTGCTCGAAGTCTGCCAATACCGCATCGCCGCGCCCAAAGGCCAGGATCACCCGCTGGCCACTGAACATCTCCTCCAGTTTGCCGTTGAGCACGCCCAGGTACATCTGGTACTGGCGGAAGCCCTCTCGCGTGCGCTGGCCCACAAAGCCCACCAGCCACAGCATCGCCGGGAACACGATCATCGAGGCCAGTGTCAACCAGAAATTGATGGCGAACATCATCACCACGATCCCCACCAGCGACAGGATACCGGAAAACAGCGCCGTCACGTTCTGCGCCAGCACCATGCTGATAGCCTGCATATCGTTGGTCAGGCGGCTCATCAAATCCCCGTGGGGATGTTTGTCGAAGAAACTCAGCGGGAGTCTCTGCATGTGGACGAAAAGTTCCTGGCGTAGGGCGCGCATCGCGCGCTGGGATGTACGCGCCACCAGCAGGCTCTGTCCCATCTGGGCTGCCCAGGAGATCAAGTAAATCCCCACTAACACCAGCACGATGCGCACGAGACCCGGCACATCGCGGGTCGTAATGTAACGGTCAATGGCCACGCCCATCAACCACGGCCCCAATAGATCCAACACGCTACTGACCACCACCAACAGCAAAACAACGAATAACGGCCTGGCGTAGGGGCGCAAGTAGTTCAGCAGACGCCGCAGCGTGCCGCGCACGTCGCGCGGCTTCTCGATTGGGATGCGCCCGTGCGCGTGTCCCGCCGGTCCCGGCATTCTGGGTCCGATGGGTGGTTCGCCGCGATGCTCTATTGGCCCACGTCTCTCATTCATCGTCGGCCCTCCTGCGTCACGCTCCGGGTGTTCGGGCCACCCAGGGGTCCGTCACCTAATTGTGACTCGTAGATCTCGCGGTAGATCGGGCTACTGGCCAGCAACTCCGCATGCCGCCCCACCGCCGCGATGCGCCCCCTATCCAGCACCACGATCTTATCGGCGTTGAGCACCGTGCTGATGCGCTGCGCCACGATGAAAGTGGTGAACGGCTGCTGTCCGTTCGTTGCCGCTTCCTGTCGCAATGCCGCCAGCGCTGCCTCGATCTTGCTCTCCGTTTCTACATCCACCGAACTGGTGCTGTCATCCAGGATCAGCACTCTGGGACGCACGAGCAACGCGCGGGCGATGGCAATGCGCTGCTTCTGCCCGCCGGAGAGGTTCACCCCACGCTGTCCCACCATCGTGTCGTAGCCCTGGGGGAGACTCATGATGAAGTCGTGCGCCTGCGCCACCTTGGCTGCGGCGATAACTTCCTCATCACTGGCATCCGGGCGCCCATAGCGGATGTTGTCGCGGATAGTCCCCGTGAACAGCACTGTCTCTTGCATGGCAATGCCCACCTGTCCACGCAGCGCCTTCAGGGGCAGGTCGCGGGTGTCCATACCATCCACCGTCACCCGCCCGGTCTTGACATCGTAGAAGCGGGGAATCAGATGAATCAGGCTGGACTTGCCCGAACCAGTCGCCCCCAGGATGGCGATGATCTCGCCGGGCTGGGCTGTCAGGCAGATGTCGCGCAGTACTGCCTCCCCACATTCCTCGCTATCGTAACTGAAGCACACGTCCTCGAAGGTTACCTGTCCTGTGAGAGCCACTGGTGCCGGGACCGTGGGCGCGTCCCGCACTTCTGGTTCGCTATCTAACACCTCCAAGATGCGCCGCGCTGAGGCTTCGGCTGCTGAAAGCGGGCCGATCAAGCCGCCCAACATCAGCATTGGGAACATACTGGCCATCAGATAATTGAACGTGGCTACGATCTCGCCCACCGTGAAGGACCCCACAGCCACGCCCCGGCCCCCAAACCATAGGACCCCGGCGATGCCGAAGTTGATGATCAGGTTCATCGTCGGGAACAAGAAGGCCAGGGTCTGCATCACCCGGATGCTGGTGTCCATCAAGGACACGTTGGCGCTGTCGAAACGCACGCTCTCGTGCTCCTCGCGCACGAAGGCTTTGACCACTCGCACTCCGGCCAGGTTCTCTTGTAACACTTGGTTGAGATCATCCAGCCGCTCCTGGACTTGCTGAAACATCGGGCGGGCTTTGCTGATCAGGGACGAGACCAATATCAGCACAAAGACCATAAGCACCGCTAACAACGGTACGAGGCGCGGGGTGTTGAGCGCCAGCATCAGGATGCTACCTAACATCCACAGGGGCGCTCGGGTCAACATACGCAGTCCCATCATCGTCATCATTTGTACCTGCGTCACGTCGCTGGTGGCGCGCACCAGCAGTTGCCCGGTTTGCAGCCGGTCGAGGTTGCCGAAAGAGAAGGTCTGTACCTTGCGCACGATCGCGCTGCGCAGATCGGCAGCCATGTTCTGCCCCACTCGCACCGAGAGGACAGTGTTGGCGACGGCGAACACCGCGCTGAGCAGTGCTACCCCCAGCATCACCAGTGAGAACAGCAAGATGGTGTTCATATCTCTCCTGGCGATGCCCTGGTCAATCACAGTCTGCGTCAGGCGAGGGATAGCCAAATCCTCCAGGACCACGCCAAACATCAGGAGCATGGCCAGAATCGCATCGCGCCGATATGGGGCAATATAAACCAAAATCCGTCTCAAAGAACTCATATCTTCCTCACGTCTATGTTTTCAGTCTCGCGCTCCAGATTGGCGATGATGTGCAGCATGAAACACCGCAGTTGCTCCTGCTCCTGCGGTGTGAAGCCCTCAAAGGTGCGCTCTTCGAGGGCGCGCCACGCCGCATTGACCGATTCCTTCAGGGCGCGCCCGGCCTCTGTCAGGTACACCCGCATCACCCGCTGGTCGTGCGGATCGGGCCGCCGCTCGATCAGACCCGCCGCTTCCATCCGCTGCAGCGAGGCGGTCATCGTGGCGGGCCGGACCATTGTGCGCTCCGCCAGTTCGGATTGCGTCAGCCCTTCTTGCTCCCATAACGCTGCCAGCACAAAGTGCTGCCCGCGGTACAGGCCCAGTTGATCCAGCACGGTGTGGGCGTGTATGCGGTGCAACTTGATGATCCGCCACAGGAGATGTCCCAGGCCCTCGGCCTCTGTACTCTCAGTCATAAGTCCCCTTTGCCCATAATAATTAGGCATCTAATATTTAGATGCCTAATTATATGACGGAATCGGATTTTTGTCAAATGCCGCGATTCACAGAGTGTAGTTCGTCTTAGGGGCGACTTTAGCCAAGCGCTGTTCAGCGGCAGTTGCACTGCCGCGCAGTTCAGGGGAACCTAAGCATCTCTGTCTTATGACATCTGCCACGCTTCGACAACTTCTCTCTGGAAGGCTTCTCGGTCCAGGACGAAAGACTTGATAGGCCTGGCATTCACCACGCAGCCTTCAAAACCGCCCCGTTTCTCGACCTCCCCTGGTTCTCCGGATCTGCTTATCCACCGCACCGGAATCCCCGGGATGATCTCTTTGACCACCTGCGCCGCCTTCACCAGGAAGACATAGGCGAAGGGGCAGAACGAGGGTCCGTAGATAATCACGGCTTTGCCCCGGTCCTCACCCTGGGGAATATAGCAGGCCTCTTCCTCCTGACCGGGCGGATAGACAAAGCCCTCTTCCAGGGGATAATACAGGTAGTCAGGATCCTCACCCACTTGCTGGAAGCCCTTGCCCTTGAAAAACTGGCGTGCGGGATATTGGTCGGGCAGTTCCCCGGGGAAGGTCTTCGTCACCAGGGCCAAGGCTGGCTGGCCGTCGAACCAGGCCCTGGGTCGCCTCATATCCTCTATCAGATTGGCTAACAACCGTTTCCCAATCCCTTTTCGCCAGTGCTCCTTCTCATGAACGAAGATGCAATGGATGTACACGACCCGTTCCTTGGGCACGGGTTTATACTGGATGAGACCCACCGGGGTGGAGCCCACGTAGGCCAACTTGGCGCACCCTCCCCACATCCGCAGCATCTCCTGCGCCCATTTGCGCTTCTCCTCCCTCCCCTTTGTGAAAGCGGGGTCGGCTATCCTCTCCGGTGGGATGCACACTCGACACAGGT
The DNA here is from genome assembly GCA_014360825.1 of Chloroflexota bacterium. Lineage (NCBI taxonomy): Bacteria > Bacillati > Chloroflexota > Chloroflexota bacterium. The sequence continues at coordinate 53,513 of JACIWT010000008.1, forward strand.
CCTCTACGTTCTCGGCAGTCACCTCGCTTATTCTGACCTCTTCCATCTCCTCCTCCCTTCAGTGCATGCGCCATTTCGCACCGTAGGACAAGATGGCATCTTGTCCCACCCCCAATGCTCGCTTGCGCCAGCAAGGCTCACCATCGAGACGGCTGGCTTTTCTGCGGTTGCATCATCCGCTCACTGCAATACCGTATTTCCCGGCCAGCCTTTGTGCCCTGGCTATCAGTGCCTCGTGATAGGGCCAGCGGTTGGCGGCGATATGGTGGTATCCTTCCACCAGGTCTGGGTAATGGTTCTCCAGCACTCTTCTGACCCTCCCCCAGATCCCGCCGCTGAGTTTCATGCTGTCCACATACACGTAAGAGACGCCCGCCTTGGCCAGTTCCCCAAACAGGACGTCCATCTGCTCTTCCGTATCCGAAAGCAGGGGCAGGACCGGGCCGTAGAACGCCCAGGTCTTGATCCCCGCCTTCGCCAATTCGCTCAGGGCTTCCAGGCGTGCCGGGACGGGCGAGGAGCGAGGCTCGAACAGCCGCCGCACCCCGTCATCCGGAGTAGTGATAGTGAAACCCACCTCTACGTCCTGGAGGCGACGGAGCAGGTCGAGGTCGCGCAATACAAGTGCCGACTTGGTGAGGATGGAGATGGGGAAATCGTATGCGGTGAGCACTTCCAGGCAGGCGCGGGTGATCTCGTACTTCTTCTCGAGGGGCTGATATGGGTCGGTTACCGTGCCAATGGCGATGTTGCCCCGTTTCGCCCGGCGCATCTGCTTGGCCAGCACCTCTGGCGCGTTGACCCGTACGTCCACGAAGGTGCCCCACTCTTCCTTGTGGCCAGTGAAGCGCTTCATAAAACTGGCGTAACAGTAAACGCAGCCGTGCGCACAGCCCACATAAGGGTTGAGGGCGTAGTCCACGCCCTCAATGCCCGACTTGGTGAGGATAGATTTGCAGTGTATTTCTCTGATAATCATGGTTTAGCCTGATCGGCGGTCCCAACCCAGTGAATATGGGGGAATTCATCGCGGACCGCATTGTAAAGTTTCTCGTCGGCCGTCCAGAACTCGGCACCCATCATCTCGGCCAGAGCCAAGTAGTAGGCGTCGTAGGCAGCGGGGCGGTTCAAGCGAACGGCCAGGTCGAGGGCGCGAAGGGAAAGCCCAGGCGGATCAAGAAGTTCAATCGCCAGGGACAGAGCCACCTCCAGGGCACGTCGAGCATCTGGCAAGGACATCGTGCCTCGCATTACTTTGCGCCGCAAGGCTGATGTGGCTTCGCATTGGAGCAAGGTGGGGGCAATTACCCGAATGCCTCCTTGCATCCACTCAGCCCACAGAGTTAGAGCCCGCTCGCTCTGAGTTTCGGCAGTGACCAAGGCAACAACGATGCTGGCGTCAACGCAGACCGGTGATCTCGGCATCTCGCTCTTCCCGCATCTGACGGATGTCCTCGACGCCACTGGGCATCTCGCCGTACCTCTGTCGAAACTCCTCCTGCAAAGCCCGGAGTTGTTCTATGCTCTGCAACCGCCGCCGCTGTTGTATTTCCCGCTCCATGGCCTCGGCGATGACTCGTGAACGCTCCCCGGCGGGGATGATGCGCTTGATCTCTTCCCAAAGTTCACGGGGGAAAACGAGGGAAACCCGTACTGTATTCGCCATACATACCTCCAATACATACAATCTATCTATACTTATTATACACCATCATCGCTTTTCCGTCAACCTTTCGCGCTTCCTCAAGACTCGCAGTGCACCACAAGATTTGTGGGTCCGTTGGAGACAACTCGGCCCAGAGAATAAGTCCGTCCTTTTCACTTACCTGCGCTTCCTCTTCTCACGTCCCCGGAAGCGCAACACCAGCGGCGTGCCCTCGAACCCCCATCGCTCGCGGATGCGGTTCTCCAAGTAGCGCTGGTAGGAGAAGTGCACCAGTCGCGCGTCGTTCACGAAGAAAACGATGGTCGGCGGGTCCACCTCGGGCTGGGTGGCATAATAGAAAGCCAGGCGTTTGCCCGCCTTCGAGGGCGGGGCGTGGCGGGCGATGGCATCGGCCACCAACTCGTTGAGTTCGCCCGTCGGGATGCGCTGAAAGCGTTGTTCGCGCACCCGCAGCGCCGTATCCATCACCTCGCTCACCCGCAGACCCGTCAGCGCCGACACGTACAGAATAGGCACCCAGGGCATAAAACGGAGTTGCTCGCGAATGCGGGTGGTGAATTCCTCCATCGTGTGGGCTTCTTTCTTGACCGCATCCCACTTGTTCACCACCAACACCAGGCTCTTGTAATCCTCCAGGATGTAGCCGGCAATGTGGGCGTCTTGGGCGGTGATGCCCTCGATGGCATCTATGAGCAGGAGCACCACATCAGCGCGGTTGATGGCCTTCAAGGCCCGCAACACGCTGTAGCGCTCCACGCCGCGGTCAATGGCCCCTCGTTTGCGGATGCCCGCCGTGTCCACCAACACCACCGGTTGGCCTTTCCAGGTGAGGGGGGTATCGAGGGCGTCGCGGGTGGTGCCGGGGATCTCGCTGACGATGGCCCGCTCCTGGCCCAGGATGCGGTTGAGGAGCATGGATTTGCCCACGTTGGGTCGCCCGACAATGGCAATGCGCACTCCCTCGGGCATCTCCTCCTCGGCTACCTTGGGCAGCGCAGCCACTACTGCATCCAACACCTCGGCCACGCCGGTACCGTGCAGCGAGGACACAGGGTACACTTCGCCCAGGCCCAGTTCGTAGAACTCCAGGGCGTGGGCGCGGCGCTCGGCGTTGTCGGCCTTGTTGGCGGCCAGGATGACGGGCTTGCGGGTGCGACGCAGCACGCCGGCGATGTCGTGGTCGGCGGGGACCAGGCCGTCCAGTACGTCGGTGATGAAGATAATGGCGTCGGCCTCGGCGATGGCCACCTCGGCCTGAGCGCGCACCTGGGCGGTCAGGTCGTCCGCCTCGCCGAGCACCAACCCGCCAGTGTCAATGAGGGTGAAGGTGAGGCCGTTCCACTCCGTATCGCCGTACAGCCGGTCTCGAGTGGTGCCCGGCACATCCTCGACGATGGCCAGGCGTTGGCCGATGGCGCGGTTGAAAAAAGTGGATTTGCCAACGTTGGGTCGCCCCACGATGGCCACAAGGGGCTTGCTCACAGAACACCTTTCACTGCCTGGCTAAGCATTGTTAGGACGGCTTTCCATAGCCGCCCGTAAGGGACAGGTATGGAACCCTGCCCCTACACCTATGCCCATCGCCTTTCACTGCCAATGGCATGCTTAGCGCACCGTGATCTGAACCTCGACCGTTTCGGGGACAACGCTCTTCACTGCCAAACCTAACCCTTCGGTCAGGCGAACGGTGGGTTTCACCTGATGCGTCCCCACGCCCAAGCGGGCCAGATCTACCACCACTTGCACGTCCTCGTCCTTCAGTTTCTGCAACACTGGCAGGGGACCGGAAAGGATGATGTCCACGGTTTCGGGAGAGATGGTGGCTTTGTAGCCGGAGCGCAAACCCTGGATGACGATAGTGCGTCGCACGGTCTGCCCGCCCAGGCTGGCCTGGATAGAGACGCGCACCTGCACACCCTCGCTCACTCCTTCGCCCAGCACCAGCACTCCCTCCGGCAGGGCGAGTGGCACGCGCTGCACCACATCCTCATCGGCTCCGGAGACATCAATTGGCTGGGTATCCAGCACCCCGGGGAGTTTCCCGATCACATCGGGATTGCCGAACACCGTAACCGCCGACGGTTCCACCGTGATGCTGCTCACCCAATAGCCTGGGGCTGGCGTACCCGTCAGCACCACCCGCACTGTCAAAGTCCGGTATCCCAACTGCTCCTCGATGGGCACCGTCACCATTACCGAAGTCGGATTCACCGCCAGACCGTTGATGACATTGCCATCACGGTCCAGCAAGATCACCTTTGCACTGGTGTGGACTGTGGTCCGAGCCCCGCGCAGCGAGACGTCCGCCACCGCTTCGGCTACCCCGTCCACCAATGAAGCCGCACCACTTACTGTGACTTCGGTGGGCGACACCTCCGGCAACTTGGAGATGTAGCCCAGGGGTACGCTCTCCTCATCCAGTACCCGGGCCCGCACCCTCAACTTACGTTGACCCTGTCGCTCCAGGCTGAATTGCGCCGTCTTGGGTTTGTAATCCTGGATGCGCACCTGCCGCTCGTCACAACGGACGACGATGGGCACCTCGTGTGTCCCAGGGCCCAGGCCAGCCATATCCAATGTGGCGTGGAACCGGTCCACAGTGAGCGTCGTCCACATCCTATCCGGGGCCAGGATAGTAACTTTCACCGTGGCCGGGATCTCGCCCGCAGCCACTAGGTCTTCGCTCTTGTTCAGCACCTCCACCGGGATGGGCGGGCCGAACTCCCCTGCTCGCGGTTGGTTCTCCAAGAGTGCCCCAACCCACACCACCACCGACAGGACAACGGCAAGGAACATCGAAGGCCAATTTTGTGTCAACCAGCGCGCCATCGCTACCCTCGCAGTTCGCTCTGTTGCCGGCCAACTTCAGAGCGCGCCTCTTTCTTCCACAGAGTCGGCAGCCAGGTGGGAATGGCGCGCTCCGGCAGTGGGCGGTATTCCTCTTGCAGGAGGCGACGCAGGCGGGCCTCGTCCAGCCGGCGCACCATACGCCCGTTTTTGGCCAGACTGATGATGCCTGTCTCTTCAGAGACCACCACGGCCAGGGCATCGGTTTGCTCGGTGATGCCGATGGCGGCGCGGTGCCGTGTGCCCAGGTGTTTGTCGGCCAGTTCCATGCTGGTGAGCGGCAACACACAGGCGGCGGCGACGATGCGGTCCTCGCGGATGATGACCGCACCATCGTGGAGGCTGGTGTTGGGGAAAAAGATGGTGGTCAGCAGATCGGCAGAGACCTCGGAGTCCATCTCCACGCCCGTCTCGGCGAAATCCTGGAGGCCAGTGGAGCGCTCCAGGATGATGAGCGCGCCGTGGCGCTGCTCCGCCAGTTGGCGGCAAGCCCGGGCCACGTGGGCGATGACCCGGCTGGCGGTGGCCTCGCGCACGCGCAGGTCCACCAGCCCGCCCGCGCGCCCCAGCCGTTCCAGTGCCCGGCGCAATTCCGGCTGGAAGACGACGATGATGCCCACCATCAGTGCGCCCGCCGCCTGGCGGAAGAGCCAGCGCAAGGCAGGCAGGTCGAGGAAATTGGAGAGGATCACCACCAAGACGATGAGCACCACTGCCCCTCGCGCCAACTGCACTGCCTGGGTGCCCTCGATGAGTTTGAGGACGACGAAGAAAATGATCGAGACCAGCAGGATGTCAACGACCGCTTTGATATCGAATTGGGCGACGATCCACAGTAATTGTTCCATCCCACTCACTCATTGCAAGACGCCAAGCAACCCTTTCTGGTTCCCAATCCCGCCGCTGAATTGATGCGGCGGCCACGCCAGCGGATAAATCCGCAGGCTACGGGTTGCAAAGTCGGCTGAAGCCGACTGGCAGTCCGCTTCAGCGGGCTTGGCAATGAATTAGCCCCTTCTTTTGGACTTGACTAACCAATATTTGCTACTATAATGCTATTAGAAGCAGAATCATTACCGTGAGGAAAACATTTATGAAAGAATATCAATTTCCTGTGATTATCGAATATGACCCTGAAGAGAACGTCTACTTGGCCGATTGTCCCCTTTTACAAGGATGTTACACAGACGGCAAGACCTACGAAGAAGCGTTAGAAAACATTAAGGACGCCATAAAATTGTGCATCGAATCGCGTTTGGCCGTCGGTGATCCGGTTCCCACCCCAGAATTGGTCAGGGTCGCCGTATAATGCCCGATAAACTCCCATCGGTCCAAGCGCGGCAAGTGATTAAGGTCCTAGAGGCCCTTGGTTTCCAGCGAATCAAACAATCAGGCAGCCATGCCACTTATCGCCATCCCAACGGACGTTGGACCATTGTTTCGATCCACCCAAGCAAAACCATTCCCAAAGGCACATTGCGCAAAATTCTCCGCGATGCCGGCTTGACCCCAGAAGAATTCGTTGATTTACTCTAGACAAAAATCAGGCATCTTCATTAATACAACCCCTACTATATCACCACTGCTACCCCGATTTGTAGCCCCAAATTCCATCACACCCGTCACCCCCCACCCAGCAAGATGGCCAGGATGGCTTTCTGCACGTGCATCCGGTTCTCGGCCTGGTCGAAGATGACCGAGTGAGGCCCATCGGCCACCCCATCGGTGATCTCCTGGCCCCGATGCGCGGGCAGGCAGTGCATCACGATGACGTCGGGCCTGGCCCTGGAGACCAAGGCAGCGTTCACCTGGTAGGGCGGGAAAACCTCCAGTCGCTTCTTCTGTTCGGCTTCCTGGCCCATGCTCACCCAGGTGTCGGTGTAGATCACATCGGCCCCCTTCACTGCCGCCACCGGGTCATGGGTCAACTCCACAGTGCTTGAATTCTCCCGAGCGAAGGCGAACGCCATCTCCACCACCCGCCCGTCGGGCTCATAGCCCTCCGGTGTAGCGGCCACAATGTCCATCCCCACTTTGCTGCAGCCAAACAGGAGCGAGTGCAAGACGTTGTTTCCATCGCCCACCCAGGCTAATTTCAACCCCGTCAGCCGCCCTTTCTTCTCGAGGATGGTGAAGAGGTCGGATAGGGCCTGACAGGGATGGCTGTAGTCGGAAAGACCGTTGATGACCGGCACACGGGAATAGCGGGCCAGTTCCTCCAGGTCGGAGTGGGCGAAGACGCGGGCCATAATGCCATCCACATAGCGGCTGAGGACGCGGGCCACGTCGGCGACGCTTTCGCGCTTGCCCAGTTGGATCTCGTCAGGCGAGAGATAGAGAGCGTGGCCACCCAGATGCTTCATCGCCATCTCGAAGGAGACGCGGGTGCGCAGCGAAGGTTTCTGGAAGATCATGCCCAGCGACTTGCCCACCAGCCGTGGGATATTGCCGCCGGCGGCCCATTCCTCCTTGAGTTCTTGCGCCAAATTGAGGATGTCCCAGATCTCGGAACTGGAAAGATCAGCGAGGGAAATGAGGTCCTTCTTCATTGCATTGCCTCCCTAAGAGTGTCCATCACGCGGTTTATGAGACTTGCACATATTATAACACAAAAGGGAGGGAATGCGTAACGCCAATGTGTAGGGGCAGGTCTGTAGGGGCAGGTCTGAGACCTGCCCCTACGAGAACAGATCTATGTCATTGATCCGTAACTGGAATTTGCAGCCCAGGAATCGCACCGCCCGCCGGGCGATCAACATGCGAGTCATGAAGATCTCGAAGTATTCCATCACCTGGGAGAGAGAGGTGTCAATGTCCACTTCGAAGGCGATGGTGCGCTTCTCGGCGTCCACGCGCACGAAGGAGCGCTTGGCGGAATAGTTCACTCGGTCGTGGATATCGAAGGACAGGGGATCGGGGTTCTGCACACGGGAGCGGTGCACGTCGGCCTTATCGGCGATGATGACCGCGGCAGAGATGGGGCTCACCGGATCGCCGCGCTCTTCCTCATGGTTGCCGATGGCGGCGATGATGTAACTCACTTCCTCGTAGTCCATACCCAGGCGTCTGAGCACCTCCTGAGCGATGAAGGCGCCAGAGTGGGCGTGGTTCTCGCGGTGGACGACGTTGCCGATGTCGTGCAGGTAGCCAGCGATCTCGGCCAGTTGGGCCTGGCGCTCGGGGTAGCCCAGGCGGAGGAGGATGTTGCGGGCGATACTGGCCACCAGGCTGGCGTGGCGCTCGCCGTGCTCGGTGAAGCCCAGGAGTGCCATCTGCTCGGCGCCGCGCTTGAGGTAGGCGATCACTTGCGGGTCGCGGCGCACGTCATCCAGGGTGACCAGTTTGACCTGCGGTGCTGCCACCTCTTTCGCTTTGACTTTATTCACTGCGTTGGTCGAGAGTTTGCTCATCGCGTCTAACTCGCCTGTTCCTCCCAGGTGAACGTTCACCCTGCCACTGCCAGCGCGGCCACCACCATGCTGAGCGCCAGGTAGCCCTGCACCCGGGCCGCATAGTCACCGACCCCGGCATCGCCCTGGCGAACTGGCTCCCAGAGCAACTGCGGTGGCAGCAATAGGCCCACCACCAGTGCGGCCAGTGGCACCCGGATCGCGACCAGCAGTGCCACTGCCAGCGCCTGGGGCAGGGCACGCAGCCAGCCTGGTGCCTCCGGCCACGAGATGGCCCACATGCTCAGGGCATAGAGCAGGCTTGCCACCAGTGAGGCTGGGTTTCGGCCACCGAAAGCGGCGAACCCCGCCCACCACGTCAGCAGAAACGTCCCGGCTACGGCGATTTGCCTCCGCTCACCCATTGCTTCGCATATCACAGCCAGCCCGACCAAGGCCAGAGTCAACCACACCAGTGGCGGACCCAGGTGCCAAGACAGCGACAGGGCGAACAGCGTCCCCAGCGCCACGGTGGCAACATTCGCCTTCACACGCCCGCTGCGGGTGCGCCACTGGGCCACGACCTGAGCCCACCGGACCGACAGGTTGTGGGCGAGAGAACCCCGCACGGTGTAGGGCAACACGGGTGGGTCCGCGGGGCGGCGCTTCGGGCCCTGCAGTGCCCTTCGCCAGTCGGTTTCCACTATCGCCCACCAGATCGAGCCCCACAGGGGCCCCACTAAGAGCAGCGCCAGCGCCAGCCGGGCGGCAAAGCCAATCCCTAGCCTGGGCCCGGCTGAGAGAGTCCCGCAAATCAGGGCCAGCGGTGTAGCCAAATAGGATAGTGGCGCCGCCGGATACGTCACCGGCCCGGCCCAGCGCCATGTTAATGTAGGAGAAGGCATCGTCAAGGTGTTCCCCTCGTCAATGGAACAAGAGTTGGAAGTCGCAGCAAAGTGCCTTTTCGATGTGCTCACCCCGGCTGTACCGCCTCTGTTTGCAGCCGGGCCCACAGTTCATTTAATCCCAACGAAGTTACCCACTCTGCTATGTATATTTCATCCAGTCGCCCCCGCTGGATTTCATATACGCCAAGCGCATCTTGAAAGTCCTGCTCCCATTGGGTTTCGCGATACCAGAGTAACTTCGAAAGAATGGCATCTTCAGGTGAACTGATGTAGACTAGCCGGCCACCACTTAGCAAAGGCTCGCGACGCCGGCGCTGGAAGGCCTCACACCGATAGGGATCAGTTCCGAGAACCCAGAAATCGATCTTGAAGCCCGTGTCGAGATGAACCAGATTGAACTGGCTATACTGTTCCACCGCCTGGCGCATAGACTCAGCATCGGCATAGAAACGATCGTCAAGAGCGCTGGCCAGATCTTGTGTTACCGCAACAGGGATCTGCACTACCAGATCAACATCATGAGTGGCGCGGGGCCGGCCCCAGAAACTCGTGGCAAAAGAACCTACCACCATGTAGGGAACAGAGCGCAGTTCCAGTTCTTCCACTACCAAGCCCAGGATTTCATCTGGCGTCATCATCGGCGCCCCTCAAGATATCTCTCCACTTGGGCGAAAAGTTCAGGCGACAACATGCGACGTCGCAACTCCTGACTCAGTGCCTCGGGACTGATGTCCGCATTCTGTTGTCGTATGGCCCGGACAGCCATTTCTTGCACCATCGCGCTGAGTTCCAGAGCGATGCGCAGGCGTTGCTGGGGGGTCAGACGACGGTAAATGTTAATCCTGTGCCGCTCGGCGGCCGAATGCTCGGTCATGGCTCTATCGCTGGCCTAATTGTAATGCCTTAAATCTTACCTCTTGATTATAACCCCGCCTTGCAATCCGGGCAAACAAGTCACCACAAAGACCCGAAGGCACAAAGACGTCCCCATTGTTCCCCCGCAGTTGCACTGCGAGGAAATGTTGCGCTGCCGCGTGCTTCCACTTCAACGGCGTTGCGCTTCCTTTTTCAGCCGTGTTGCCACCAGTCCGCCCAACACCGCCAAATCCTCCGTCGGCAGGTAGTGTGCTGCCGAGGCATCGAAGAGAACATTGGCAGCGGCGGGAAACTCCTCATCGCCACGGTGCAATACCACCGCCACCGGCACCCGCGGGAGTATGCGGAACATGAACGCGGCGTCGCCGTATGTCAGCCGATCCCCACCCAGAGCCACTGCTGCGGCGATGAAACCCTCCAGGTCATCGCCGAAGCGGCGGACCAGGATGCCTGCGCTACGTCCTTGGAAAGCGGGGTCGTATCCGAGCCCGCCGGGCAATTCGCGGAAGGAAATCCAGCGATCGGCGGGAAGGGTGCCATCTGCGGTCAGTAGGTAGTGAAGCATCAGTAGTTGCTCGGTGACCGAAGGTTCTGCCCCGCTGGCGGCATGGCGCACTGTCACCTTTGGGAAAGTGATCGCGTATTCATCGCCCCAGAAGCGCAGGAGGAAATGGCCGCGGTTTCCTTCCTCGGGGACGAATTCGCAGGCTGCGCGGTACGCCGTTAAGTAGGGATCCAATTGCTGCATATCCTGGTAAGCCTTGTACAGGGCCAGCAGATGGGCTTCTTGTCTGGTTCGAGCCATGATTTCCTCCTCTCTTCTGGTAGAGGCGGAGCATTTTCCCCTACTGGAAGATCCTCCGCAGCCAGGCCAACAGCCGCTCCCAGAGCGATGGGCGATGGCTCTCCTCGGGCCAACGGATATCGCCCGCCTCATCGGTGCGCAGGACCGGCCCATAGGTCTGCAGCCAATCTATCACCGTCGGGTGGGGATGACCGTAGGTATTGGGGCCCACGCTGATCACCGAGAGACGTGGTTGCACGGTCGAGGGCACCCAGCCTGGCGTCCCCGAAAGCCCCCCGTGGTGCGCCACTTTCAGCACATCGGCGCGCAAAGCCCCTTCCCCAGCATTCGCCTGCTCCCAGCCCTCCGCTTCTGCGTCGCCGGGGAGCAGTAATGCCGGGCCACCAGCGTCCACCCGCAGGATGATACTGGCGTTATTGGTCGCCGTGGAGAGGATGCCCACCCTCTCTTCCACACTCAGGCGCTCCATCCCCGCGCCCAGGCTCTCCAGGATGGCGCGGATCTCACTAGCGGCAGGTCCCAGCACGCGGAGGTTCAGCCCCGCCGGAGCGACATAGGCGGTGAGGAAGCCCGCCGACGGGTAGGCGATGATTGCGCCGCTCTGAACTACCTGGGCGTGGAGTTGCAGGTAGTTCTGGAAACTGGTCACAGAGATCTCACCGGGAGTGCTGTTCTCGGTTTCGGTCGCGGCGAAGAGGGTCAGCGTTAGGCGCGCCTGCCTGGGATCAGGGCCCCAGAAATGGCGGGGAGGAAAAGCCTCCAGAACTGCGGGCAACCCGCCGATGTGGTCGTCGTCCACGTGGGTGGCCACCACCAAGTCTAGGCGTCGCACGCCGGCCCGTCGCAGATAGCGCACCACCTTGTTGCCCTGGTCGGCGCGGCCACCGTCCACAAGCATGTTCCACGTCGTGCCTCCATCGCAGTATGTGACCAGAATGGCGTCACCCTGGCCGACGTTGATGAAATGGGCTTGTAATGTCATAGCAAACTCCTGGCTTCCATTATACTTCCATTCAGACCCAGCGCCAACAGGCGGGAGACCCGGTGGTCCGGGTGGCCACTGACTGCAAAGGCCACATCGTTCAGCGGCAGTTGCACTGCCGCGCGCCGTTCAGCGGCAGTTGTACTGCCGCGTATTCCCAGGGTTGACAAGTGTCCCGCTGACAAGTTGACATGTGCACTGCTTTGGAGTAGAATGCTATCGCATTTTTGCCACACCTCTACCAAGAAAGGGGGTGACGTCGAGATGGTTTTGTATCGCAAGACATGAGATCGTGCGGGCACAATGCACGGGATGCATTGGCCGACCATTCTCGCCGCGCCGGCAGCGTCTATGACCGGCGACGTTACCCCCTGCTGTCTCCTGCTTGGACTGCTGTAGGCTCTGACGTTGCCGGAGGGCTATGCCGTGTGCGGCCCACAAAATCCGTCAACGAAAGGAGCCAACATGTCTTCTCTTGATCGCCTCTTCACGTCCCGCTGGGGACCTATTCTCACGGGCATTGCGGTGGGTGTGCTCGGCCCCGTTTTGGTCAGGCTGGGCAACCCCGGCAACATGGGTATATGCGTCGCTTGTTTCAGCCGCGATATTGCCGGTGCGCTCGGGCTGCACCGCGCCAGCCTGGTGCAATATATCCGGCCGGAGATCATCGGCTTTGTGCTCGGCTCCCTGGTCGCGGCGCTACTTTTCCACGAATTCAAGCCGCGCACCGGCTCCGCGCCCCTGGTGCGATTCCTGCTGGGAATTTTCGCCATGATCGGGGCGATGGTGTTTCTGGGCTGCCCCTGGCGTACCTATCTGCGCCTGGCCGGTGGCGACTGGAATGCCATTCCTGGCATCCTCGGCCTGATAGGCGGTATCGGACTGGGGATCGTTTTCCTGCGCATGGGCTACAGCCTGGGGCGCAATCGCCCTGCTCCTCGGGCTTTGGGCTGGGTGATGCCTCTCCTGATGGTGGGCCTGCTCCTGCTGTTGATTGCGGCCCCCCAGTTCGGGCGTGATGCCGATGGCAACCCCACCGGCCCGATCTTCTTCTCGACGAAAGGCCCGGGCAGCCAACACGCGCCGTTGCTGGTCGCCCTGGGGGTCGGCTTACTCCTCGGCTTCCTGGCCCAACGCAGCCGCTTCTGCACCGTCGGCGCCCTGCGCGACCTCATCCTGATGCGCGACACGCACCTGCTCAACGGCATCCTGGCGCTGATCGCAACCGCTTTCGTCACCAACTTGCTGCTGGGACAGTTCCGGCCAGATTTTGAGAATCAGCCTGTGGCCCACACCAACGCGCTGTGGAACTTCGGAGGGATGGTCCTGGCAGGGTTGGCCTTTACTCTGGCTGGTGGCTGCCCAGGTCGGCAACTTTTCCTGTCTGGTGAAGGCGACGGCGACGCCGCATTGTTCTCACTAGGGATGATCGTGGGGGCGGGATTTGCCCACAACTTCAACCTGGCCAGTTCGACGAGCGGGCCGAGCCCCTTCGGCCCAGCAGCAGTGATCGTCGGTTTGATCATCTGCGTTGCCATCGGGCTGACGATGCGCGAACCGTAGAGAGGAGAGTAACGATGAACCACGTTGAAACTGTGGACGCTCGCGGGCTATCGTGCCCGCAACCAGTCATCCTGGCCCGCAAGGCGCTGGAGGCGGCTGGGAAGGGCACGGTAAAGGTGCGAGTGGATAGCGGTACCAGCCGGGACAATGTGAGCCGTATGGCTCGCGGCCTGGGCTGGCGAGTGGAAATAACGCAGGAAGGAGATGAGTTCCTGCTAACATTATCCAAAGAATAGCGAGGAGTGCGACGCACTCCTGCGGGGGTGCGTCGCCCCGACTGGAGAAGGAAGATTGAGATGACGAGAGAAGAGATCCGTCTGACTGCGATGACCACGGCTGCGGGTTGAGCGGCGAAGAGGGGCCCAGCGGCCCTGGCGCAGGTCCTGCGCCCACTGCAAAACCTCTTTCGCGCCGAGGATTACCCCAACCTGTTGGTAGGGCTCTCCAAAGCCGATGACGCTGCGGTCTATCGCCTGACGGATGACGTGGCCGTCATTCACACCGTGGATTTCTTCACCCCGGTGGTGGATGACCCGTATCAGTATGGGGCGATCGCCGCGGCCAACGCCATGAGCGATGTCTATGCGATGGGCGGCGAGGTGATCCTGGCCCTCAACGTCTGCGCTTTCCCCGCCGACATGGACCCGGCAATCATCGCCGAGATCCTGCGCGGCGGGGCGGAGAAAGTGGCCGAGGCTGGCGGGGTACTGGCTGGCGGCCACACTCTGGACGACCCCGAGCCGAAATACGGTCTGGCGGTGCTGGGCGTGGTTCACCCGGATCGGGTGCTCACCAAGGCGGGGGCCCGGCCCGGCGACGACCTGGTGCTGACCAAGCCTCTGGGAGTGGGCATCATCACCACCGCCCTCAAGGGCGGGGTGGCCGACCCTGCCCACGTGCAAAAAGCAGTGGAGAGCATGGCTACCCTCAACCGTCTGGCTGCCCAGGCGATGCAAAAGGTGGGCGTCCACGCCGCCACCGACATCACTGGTTTCAGCCTGCTGGGTCACGCCAGCGAGATGGCCGAATTAAGTGCCGTGGGGTTGTGTTTCTATTTCGGCAAACTCCCCTTCTTGGAAGGCGCCCGCGGCTACGCGGGTAAATGGCTCTTCCCAGGTGGTACTAACCGCAACCGGGATTACTACGGCTGCGGGGTAACCTTCGCCCCTGAGATCCCGGAGGAGATGCAGATGCTCCTCTTCACCCCAGAGACCAGCGGGGGGCTCCTGATTGCCGTGCCGGCGGAGAAAACGCCGGAATTGGAAGCCCTTTTCGCCGCCCTGGGGCGAGCGGTCTGGCGCGTCGGTGAGGTCGTGGAGGGTTCGGGGATTGAGGTTCGGAAATGACGGCGTCGGCTGGTGTGGTTTTGTTCTACACGACCTCGGCGGCGATACGCGCCGAGAAGGTCCTGCTCAAGAATGGGTTAGAGGTCCAACTGATCCCCACGCCGCGGGAACTCTCCAGCGACTGCGGCATTGCCCTGCGTTTCGATTGGGGCAAAGCAGAATCGGTGAGCGCATTGCTGGCCGCGGCCGGCGTGGAGATCGCGGGTATGCATCCTGTAGGGTGAGCGGGGCTTGGCAACAAACCGCCTGCCGCTGGCAATCAATCACCGGGCGGCAGTACTCTCAATACTAGCGGAGCGATAAAATCAACCTCCCCCCGCAACTATCCCCGCCCTATTCCGTCAAGTAATACAGAAAAGTTACGCACTTTCTATCCAAGGAGTGGATTCTACCGCAGAGCACGCCGAGATGGCTGAGTTTTGAGGTTTTCTCCGCGTTCTTGGCGTCCTCAGCGGTGAATAATTATTTACCTGCGTTCACACCACCATCGCCCTCACAAGTAGTTCGCCAAAGTTGACAATTTGGTTGATATATGGTAAGATAAACGTGCCCTGGGGAGCCATTTTTCCCCGGCGTTTTGGCATCGCCCCGGAGGTGAAAAATGAATCAGATGCCGCATCTCACAGCGCAGGCGCGATTGCGCCTGGGTGTAGTCGTGCTCGTCCTGATCGCCCTGGCGCTCAGCCTGTGGATCGTAGTTCTCCCCGCCCTTGGCCAGCCCGGCGACCCCACCGTC
Source organism: Chloroflexota bacterium (assembly GCA_014360825.1). Taxonomy (NCBI): domain Bacteria; kingdom Bacillati; phylum Chloroflexota; species Chloroflexota bacterium. Next base: position 68,631 of record JACIWT010000008.1, read on the forward strand.
CGTGATCCGTTCACCACCGCCGGCGTAGAAGACCCGCCTTACACCGACCCGTTCGCGGTCTTCAACCCCCAGTTGTCTCAAGCACCCAAAAAGGATTCCATCACCTGGAACCCTATCTGGATGTACGAACTGGAGACCCCCGACGAGAACCGAGACCTTTACCACCACATCTATCTCGGCGACCGCAACGGTTCGGAGAAGGTCTGGTTCCGCATGTGGTATGAGCCGGAGCACTGGGACAAGGACCTCAATGCCAACCGCGTCCTCGACCGCGACAGCAGTTACCGGCCCACCAGCACCGACGAGTGGTATCCGGCCATCATGCAGGAGTTCACCTACATGATGATGGAGCCCAAGCGCCTGGCCGACAAGCCCGAGCCAGCCTGGGCCCAGATGGGCATCTCCAAATTCGTCTTCCCGGTGGGCGTACGCATGGCCGACCTGGGCAACACCAGCAGAGGCTACGGCCTCACCAGCCTGGACGCCAACTTCGATGGCACCCCAGAGATCGTGCACCTGGATAGCGAACTCAGCCTCTCGCAGGGGCCCTACATCAATCACTTCCGCATTGACTTCGACGGCGACGGCGTCATCCAGAAACTGGACCAAGATGGAACCCCGCTGAGCGGCGACGAGTTGCTGATCCTGCATCTGGACACGATCGAACTCCACGTCGGCGACTCCCTCCAGTTCTTGGACTTCTACCTCGGCCTGGACAACGTGTCGAGCGATGGGGCCCGCCTAATCATTTATTACAATGGCAACATCGCCTTGGGCATGTCGGTGACCAAATTGGTCCCCGAGCGGCAATTCATCATTGCCAACCCTTCGACGGTCTTCGGGCCCTACAATAGCGACCAGATCGGCCACGTCCGCGGGCCCTTCTTCGCCTACGTGGACACCGTGGACCCGACGGAAGCGCGTGCCCGCATCGTGGTGGGTCGCGCCCTCGGCGCCACCCACAGTGGCATGGAAGACGCCCCCTATTCTCCGGACCTGCGCCCCGGCGACCCCTGGTGGCTCAAGCGCTTCTACGTGGATGGCCACGAATACAACGTAGTCGCCATCTACGCCCGCAACTTCGCGGGTGAAACCGATTCGCGCTTCCAATTCATCACCATTCGCACGCCGCTTCCCAAAGGCCCGGATACTTACTTCATTGACCAGCACTCGGTGTACCTGGAGGAATATAACACCAATGAGCAGTTGTCGGTGATGCCGCCGTATAACCACGAGCACTACATTTTGGGCGACGTGCAGGCCATCACCGAATTCACCTGCGGCACCGACCTGACCGCTGCCGAGAGCGCCGTCCACTATCTGGGACCACTCATCGGGCCGGTGGCACCTATCTTGCAGGACAACGTGAGCCTGCCCTATGTCACCAGGGATGGGCTGCGGACTTATAGCAGCCCTCTGGACACGCAGATGTACTACGTCCGCGAGGGTCCCAACGAGCAGTACATCGGCGAACTCAAGCAGAAGTATGGGGAAGACCGGAGCGACGGCAGCGAATTCTGGTACGTGGAGCAGTTCCATTCCCTGCCCTGGTATTACACAGAATTCGTCCTGCCCGACATCCCCGGCGTGAATGAACTATACTTGCTGACGGCGGCCTACACCGCCCCGCAGAGCGAGTATTTGCAATGGATGCAGGGCCGGCCCGCCGATACCGGTCGCTACAACCTGCGCTGGGACGACACCGTGGATTGCTGGGTGCGCGATGAAGGAGTCTCTGCCATGCCTGGCAGCGGCTGGCAGCCGCGGGTGAAGTTCTGGTTCGACCCAGCACAAGGTGGCCCGAAATACAAGACCCTCGAAGGCGTGCGCCTGTACGGCTACGATGGCCGCTCGGCAGGCGATAGCACCGCCACCGACCGTCTGGCGCCTACCTACCCGGTGGAGGTCTATCCCTACACCGACCCGTGGGCTCCCTTCAACCCGCATCTCCCACAGGCTCCGCGCAAGGACTCGCTCACCTTCGACCCGGCCTATATGAACGAGTTCGACCATACCGGCGAACCCATCCACGCCCTCTACGGGCGCATCCGCACCGAGAACGGCGATGCCCGGGAGAAAGTGTTCCTGCGGATGTGGTATGAGCCAGAGTACATGGATAAGATCCTCACGTCCAGCAGCGTTTACACTTTCCCCGCCCTCCTGCAAGAATATACGTACATGCTGCTGGATACGACCGATAAACCCACCCACGGCCAGCCCGGCCAGACTACCATGGTCTTCCCCATGGCCACGGGGTACCGGGAATTGCCGGGCCTCGTCGCTGGCGCACCGGACCCGGCCTGGCTGCCCAGCGCTGGCTGGGGCGTGACTTCCTTCGATTGCAATTTCGACGACATCAACGACATCGTCACTGTGCATAGCGAGCGCTCACTGGAGAAGCGCACCCACATCGCCGCCGATTTCGATGGCGACGGTGGGGCCCTCGACCAGTTAGACCAGGATGGCGTCCCCCTGAGTGGCGACGAAATGGTCATCCTGGCCGTGGACGACGTAGAACTCGCCCGTGGTCAGAGTGCCCAGTTCTTAGACTACATGGTGTATCTGGACAACGTTTCGGCGAGCGGGGCGGAGTTCCGCATCTGGCGCACAGGCGGTGGCACAGGCCCTTCGCTCCAGCCCTATCAGATCGGCTTCGTCACGCTGGCCGCAGGCGAGATGGCCATCGCCGGCCGCACCGACACGTGGTACAGGAAGATACCGGCCGGTGGTAACAACCTGGGCAGTATGGACGGCCCGTGGTTCGTCTGGGTGAGCGGCATCAATCCCACCACCAAGATGGCCTGGGTGATGGTGGGCCGCGCCCTGGGAGCCTCGCGCTCGGCCATGGATAACGGCGCTGGAGCCCACGACCTGACCCCCGGTGATCCCTGGTATCTCAAGCGCTTCTTCGTGGACGGGCACGAGTACAACGTCACCGCCGTCCATGTGGTGCCTGCGGATTATGTTAACCCAACCTGGGAACAATATGAGTTCAAGTACATCACTATCCGCACGCCCATCCCCAAGCAGGAATTCGTGAACTACCAGGATTCGCAGCGCCTGCAGGATTACGGCATTGACGATTATCTGCCCTTCGTGCCGCCTTTCAACGCTTACCATACTGCTATGCAAGACATCCAGGCTATCACTGAGGCAGATTTCGCCAATCCCCTCTCCTATGACGCTGATTGTCACGGCTCCATCTATGCCCGGCCGGGGCTCTCCGTCCGTCTGACAGACGAAGATGTGGAACCGCAGTTCAGCGGCGAACTCAAAGAGAAGTACTGGCGCATTGGTTCCACAGACCTATGGAGCACCGAGCAGTTCCGCATCATCCCGCAACACTACAGCACGCTGCTTCTGGCCGATGTACCCGGCATTACCGAGTACTACTTGCTCACCACCGACTGGTGGTCGGATCAGAGCCGCGTGCATTTCTACGGCTGCGACGCGATTACCATCACCCAGAACGCCCTACACGGCCTGAACTCCAACATCCCGGCCACCAACACCGACCCGGCCGTGGGCGAAGATTACTTCACCGCCGACCCGGCCCATCCGCTGCGCCTGACTTTGCTTTACGCACCGACGGACACCATTGACCCTTACATCAACGTAGTGAGTGCTCGGAACACGTTGCGCGTTTACGGTGAGACGGATTACAGCGCCGCGCCTGCCGCAGCGCCGACGCCCACACCGACGCGCACTCCGACCCGGACGCCCACGCCTACCGCCACGCCCTCTGGCACCGGCGGCATCTCCGGCGTGGTGCTGCTCTTCGGGCGGACGAACCACTCCGGCACCACCGTAACCGCCAGTGGGCCCGTCGTGGCCACGACCACCACCGGAGCCAGTGGCAGTTTCAGTTTCGGTGGCTTGCCCGCCGGGACATACACCGTCCGCGCCTCCAAGCAGAACTACATCTACGCGGAGAAGACCGGTGTGGTCGTATCCGCCGGCGTGAACACCGACATCGGCACTGCTCAACTGCCCGCCGGCGACCTGAATGACGACTGCAGAGTGAACATCATTGACCTGGTGATCATCGCCACGGATCCCGGCTGGAGCGACCCAAGCCCCTGCCGCATCCCCATCAACCCACGGGCGGACGTGAACGGCGACGGCTGCCTGAACGTGATGGACCTGGTATGCGCCGGCCGCAACTACGACGCCACCTGCCCTGCGCCGTGGGCTATGGTCCCAAGCGTGATGACTATGGCGGCAAGTCCGGAGCCGGCCCGCGTCTTCCTGGATCCGGCATGGACGCGGGTGGAAATGGGCGAGTTCATCACCATCAACGTGAAGATCGAGAACGCGTCGAACCTGTACGGCACGGAGTTCGAGATCGCCTTTGAGCCCACCGTGTTGCAGGTGGTAGATAGCGATGCCGCGGTGGAGGGCGTACAAATCACCCCCGGCCCATTCGTGGATCTGGGTCCCGACCAGAGCTACATCGGTCCGAACAATGCGGATAACGCTGCCGGGCGGATCCTGTTTGTAGCCACCCGCAGTGGCTCAGCGGAACCCGGGCAGGGCGACGGCACTTTAGCCAGCATCACGTTCTGGGTTGTGAACGAAGGCTCATCGGCTCTTACCTTCAAGCGTCTGGCACTCAGCGATGCTGAGGGCGGCGCTCTGGATGCTACCGCCTCTGGCGGGACCGTTTCGGCTTTCGCTGAGGCTTGGATCTACATGCCCATCGTCCACAAAAAGTAGTCAACAACGAAGCAAGCAAGGAGGTACAAACGATGTGGAACAAAGTACGCGGACTTAGAGCCCTGCTGGCGACCCTAATGGCACTCAGTTTCATACTGGTTGCCGCGCCGCCAGCCCTGGCCCAGGGGACAACGGTGATCGTGTACCCGGCATCACAGTCCATTGCTGTGGGAGGAACAGCGGTAGTGGAGATCCGGGTGCAGAACGTCACCAACCTGTATGGGGTGGATTTGCGCCTCTCTTTTGACAAGACCAAACTCGAGGTGCAAGACGCCAACCCGACGGCGCCCGGTATCCAGGTGGCCCCCGGCGCGTTCCTGGATCCCTTCCAGGGGTTCCTGCAGAACAACACCGCCGATAACACCGCCGGGACCGTGCAGTACGTGTACACCCTGGTGGGTTCGACGGCTCCGGCGGCGACTGGGACAGGCACGCTCATCTCCATCCAGTTCAAGGGCATCGCGGCGGGGACAGGTAACATCTCCTTCACCGCCACGACCCTGGTGGACTCGAGCGCTGCACCCATCACCCATACCACGACCGGCGGCTCCATCACGGTGGTGAGCGGGCCAACCCCAACTCCCACGTCCACCCCCGCGGCCACACCCACGGTCGGGCCTACACCAGCGTGGCCACCAGGTGTGGGGGGCTTCACGTACATCGTGCAGTGGGGTGACACTCTGTCCTCGATTAGCCGCAGGTTCGGTGTGCCCATCAGTGTGCTCATCTCGGCCAACGGCATCGTGAACCCGAACTATATCCGGGCGGGCCAAGCTCTGTGGATTCCGGCAGCGCCGCCACCCTCGTGGCCCGGGCCCGTCACCCATGTGGTCCAGCCAGGCGAGAACCTGTTCCGCATCGCCCTGCGCTACGGCACCACAGTGCAGGCTATCCAGGCGGCCAATGGCATCCTGAACCCGAACTACATCCGGGCCGGCCAGGTACTGGTGATCCCGAGTGGGCCACCGCTGCCGCCGTGCCGCGTGTGGCACACCGTGCAGCCGGGCCAGACGTTGTGGGGTATCGCGGCGATGTACCAGGTCTTACCGTGGTACATCATCACGCTCAACAACCTGGTGAACCCGAACCTGATCTACGTCGGACAGGTGCTCTGCATACCGTGAGCCCTTCTCAGAAACCCGTTTTCTCGAAGAAAACGGGTTTCTGAGGCGCTTCACTTTCTGTTAGTCCGCTCCGTTGTAGCCTGCCTGAGAGCAGGCAGTCCCATTGGGCCTACTGTATCTGATAGCCAGGTCGAGCATGATCGTTGGCATTGGCAAGAGAAAAATAAGTTTGTGTAGCGCCAGTGGCTGAAGGCATAATATAAACAGCGGCTGGCGCTATTTTATGGCCATGACAAGCCGTCGGTTGGAAACCGACGGCAACGAATGGGAAACCCGCCCAGCGGGTTTGACAATGCGAGCCGTCGAATTCTATTCGACGGCGAGGGATGCCTATGCGACGGCAGGCTGGAGATTTCGGCGACTGGCCGGAGATTTCGGCAATGTGCCATCAATCTGCCGTCGGTTGGAAACCGACGGCAACGAATGGGAAACCCGCGGGGCGGGTTTGATGATATGAGCCGTCGCACACGGGCGATTCCATTCGACGGCGAGGGCTTGTCATTACCAAAATTGCAACAGAAGGGAGATGCCCATGGACTGGTTCAGAAAGCGCTCTGCGAGCAGCAAGAAGGACCCGCTGAGAGACGAGATTGAGCAAACCATACGAGTGTATTTGGAAGCCGTGCGTTATTTGTCGCTGTGTGGCCCCTTCAACGAAACGAAATTCGATCAAGTAGATCGCATCTTATCGCGAGCGCCCAAGGGAGCACTGGACCCAGCCAAAAAGGCACAGATCAAAGAGTCCGTGCGCTACATACTCCCAGAAGGTGGACTCGGTCCATGGGATCAGGTGGGCGTGATGATGTACCGATCCCTCATGGAGGCGGTCACCATGTTCATGGATTTACTGTGGAAACTCCGGCCGGATGATCGCACCAAGGAATTCACCCGTTGGGCACGCGACGATTTGGTGGAAATCAAAGGATTGATGGAGGCAAAATAGTAAAGCCGAGAACGCCAAGTCTATGAATTTCTCCGCGGCGCAAACGAGGGATTTGAATGAAAGCGATGGTACTGAACAGGCTCTGTCGCCTGGAGGAGAACGAGACCCCACTGGAACTCACCACCCTGCCCGACCCGATCCCCGGGGAGAAGGAAATCCTGGTGAAAGTGTCCGCCTGTGGGGTTTGCCACACCGAACTGGACGAAATCGAGGGGCGAACACCGCCACCCATTCTGCCCATTGTCCTGGGTCACCAGGTGGTGGGGAGAGTCGAAGATCTCGGTCCCAAAGCGAGCATCTTCCGGGTCGGGGATCGGGTTGGAATCGCCTGGATTTATTCTGCGTGCGGGAAATGCAAGTTCTGCCTGGCAGGGAACGAGAACCTGTGCCCCGAGTTCAAGGCTACGGGCCGAGACGCAAACGGCGGATACGCCCAGTATATGACCGTGCCCGAGGATTTCGCCTATCCCATTCCCGATGTCTTTTCGGACGCGGAAGCAGCGCCCCTTCTGTGCGCTGGGGCGATCGGCTACCGATCCCTGAGATTATGCGATCTCAAGGATGGGGGGAACCTGGGCCTCACCGGATTTGGGGCTTCGGCGCACTTGGTGCTGAAGATGGTGAGACACCGCTATCCGAACGCCAGGGTCTTCGTGTTCGCCAGGAGCGAAGGGGAAAGGGCGTTTGCCAGGGAATTAGGCGCCGTCTGGGCCGGGGATGTGGGAGAGGAATGCCCGGTGAAATTGGATTGCATCATGGATACCACGCCGGTCTGGAAACCAGTGGTGGAGGCGCTAGCGAATCTCGAGCCTGGCGGAAGGCTGGTCATTAACGCCATCCGCAAGGAAGAAGCAGACAAAGACCATCTTCTCCGCGTAGATTATCCCTCCCATCTGTGGATGGAGAAGGAGATCAAGAGCGTCGCCAATGTCACCAGGAGGGATGTGAGCGAATTCCTGGCCCTGGCAGCAGAAGTGCCCATCCGACCCGAGGTGCAGGAATACGCATTGGAAGAGGCGAATAAGGCCTTGCTGGAACTGAAAAGGCGGAAGATCCGGGGAGCGAAGGTTTTGAGGATAGATTGAGCAGAGAGATGGTGGTGACTGGGAGATACTCCATTTGACAGCGGCGAGGTTCGAGATATTATTAATAACCAAGAATCTTTCAAGGAGAGGGGAAGCGATGGAAACGAAAGCCCTTGAGAAGAGAACACCGTTGCTGGATATATTCACCGCCATCGCGGTGCTTGGCTCCCTTTGGGGTGTATCCGAGGTGGTTCTGGGAGGCGCGATGGCATCAGCGAACTTCCCGTACCGAGCCGCCATCCTGACCGGGATCGGGATGGGCATCCTGGGCATCGCCACCGGTGCTTTCAGGCGGCCCATGATGCTGGCGGGGGTGGCATTGGTGGCCATCCTGTGCAAGCAACTGGTAGTCCCCATCCTCCACGTCTCGGTCTTGTGCAAGGCAAACTCCTGCCTGGCCGTGATGCTGGAGGGACTTGCTCTGGCCGGAGTCGTGTCCTTTGCCGGACGCAAACTGGAGAGGGGCCATCTGGCCCGTGTAGCGAGTGGTGCGTCGGCGGCGCTGTTGGCGGCGGCGGCTTTCTACTTTGCTGGCATGCGGCTCGCGCCATGCCAGTACCTTCTATCCTTCAATCGCCCCGGGGGTTTCGTGGCCTTCTTAGCGGCGGAGGGTTTGCCGTGGGCAGTTTTCTCCGCACTCCTCTTCCCCGCAGGCTACTGGGTGGGAGCGCGACTCCGCGACGCTGTTCTCGCTCCGGGGACGAGGAGGCCCTCGCTTTATTACATTGCCTCGGCGGCACTGGTGGTTGGTTCCTGGATAGCGAGCGCCGTTGCCATCGCTGCCGGGCTTTAAGTTCGAGGGTAGTAGGAAAGACCGACCGTATGTCATGCCCAGACCCGCGAAACTATGTGCTCACCAATCACGCTCGCTGGGAAATGGAGCGACGGGGCATCACAGAAGACGAGGTGGATGGGGTTCTGACTACACCAGAACAGTGGTGGGAGATACGTTCTGGGCGTCGTGTTTATCAATCCAGGCTAACCTTTGGTGAACCGCCTAAGGTGTACTTGGTGCGTGTGTTTGTGGATGTACACCATGAGCCATTTGAGGTGGTTACTGTCTATCGCACCAGCAAGGTAGAGAAATATTGGAGATAGAAATGCGGGTAATTTACGACCCCCAAACAGATACGCTGACCATCATCCTGAGCGAAGCGCCTGTGGCAGAAAGCGATGAGGACAAGCCGGGCATCATCATTGATTACGATGCCGCAGGGAATGTAGTGTCGTTAGAGATATTAGACGCTTCGCGCCGGGTGATTCAGCCGACCCGAATGGTGTATGAATTAGCAGGGAAGCCGACTTAAGATATCGCCGTCGAGTAAATTCGACGACTGCTCTGCGAACCCCGAAGGAACCTCAGACCCAGCCTGAAAGTTCTCCCCCGGACCAAAGGTATTACTATCCTGCCCCCGGCCAACGGTCGGGGGCATATTCTTGGTGGGGCGAGGAGAGTAACGATACCGCACTGCCACCGTCATCAAGGGTGGTAACGCGGACAGCAGAGACATCGCACGAGTTGACTTGCTGGACGTGACGCGCTAAACTGCGCCCACGCCAGAGGTTGGACCACAGCGCGCCAATTCGCTTGTCGGAGGATAATCCATCTTGCGTGTCCGAATCATCGCCACACTGTTGACCCTCATAGCCTTGGTACTCTCTTCCGACGCCACCACAGCGTTGGTGCGCGTCGTCCCTGCGACACAGCAGATCAACGTCGGTGAGCAGACGACGGTGGACGTGCGCGTCGAGAACGTCAGCAATTTCTGGGGAGTGCAAGTGCGTTTGCGTTTCAACCCCACGGTGTTGCAGGTAGTAGATGCTGATCCCGCTGTGGATGGCGTGCAGGTCGAGTACGGCGACTTCCCGCCCCCTGTCACCGGCCAGACGTATGTCGCCCGCCGCAGCGCCGACAATAAGACAGGCGAAGTGCTCTACGCCGCAACGCTCATCTACGGGACCGCACCACTGAGCGGCAGTGGCACCATCTGTCGCATCACCTTCATCGCCATCGCCAATGGCACCAGCCCCCTGGCCTTGGATGAGGTGATCCTGGTGGATTCAAACACCCATGCCATCCCCGCCACCTCTACGTCGGGGCACATCCAGGTGGGCGAGGCTCCACCGCGCTTCGTCTATCTGCCAGTAGTGCGGGTGGGGTATCCGCCTATCACCCCCACCTATACGCCCACCCGCACGCCGACTGCAACACACACCTCCACCCCCACACCATCCCCCACTTTCACCGTTGGCCCCTCACCCACGGCAAGTGAGACGCCCACGAACACCGCCACGCCGACGCCATCCCTCAGCCCCACCAGTGGCCCCTCGCCCACGCCGAGCGAGACACCGACCAGCACTCATACGCCCACCAACACCCCGACGGGCACGAGCACCCCAACCGCGACGGTAACCCTTACCCCCACGCCCACTGGGTCACCCACGCCAGGGGGCCAGCAGTTAGTGGTCAACCCTGGCTTCGAGGACTACGAGGCTTGGCAGTACCGCACTACCTACCCATGCGCCAGCGCCTACACTGCAGCGCTCTCGTATAGGGGGATGCGCAGTTACCGGTTGGGCATCACGGATGGGCCTGATGGAGAATGTTGGTCATCTGTCTGGCAGGATATTACCATTCCCATCACTACGACGCGAGGGACCATCAGCTTCTGGTACTATCCCATCAGCGCCGATACACTGCCCTATGATCTCCAACTGGTGCGTATTCTGAACACACAGAACGAGTTTTTGGAAAATATCCTGCGCGTCTGCGAGAACACGCAAAGTTGGACCTACTACCAGACACCGCCGGAGTGGGATATCACCCGCTACGCTGGCCAGACCATCCGGCTGTACTTCGGGGTGAAGAATGACGGCGTCGGCGGACAGCCCACAGCAATGTACGTAGATGATGTGGAGATGAGGGTGTGGGGGCCTTAGACCTCACTATCCGCCCAAGTGGAGAGTGGACGCCTGCAATCCAAAAGTCGGTGCATCGTTTTTGCATGATTCGAGCGCGATTTGACTATTTTGACATGTCGTGTATAATATAAGCAGATTCAATCCCGCCCCCTTTTGGCCTAGCGCCGTCGCCGCCCGCCGTGCGCATCACCGCCCACATAGGAGAACTGCTCGGTGGACACCCTTTCGCTGGTCTTGCTCATCGTCGTCGCCTTTGCCTCTGTTGGGGCATTCATCCTGATCATGGCAGCCATCGCCAGTAAGATCCTGGGGCTGCGCTAAGATCTGCGAACAGACTTTGCGAGAGGATCTCAGGTTCCCGAAGCCCAAACGCTCTCGGTCGTTTGGTGCTACTCGCCGAAGTTGACCGATACTTACCCCACAGAGCACTGCAGCGATTTGACAGATTTGCGAATCTGCGTATAATGTTTTACTGTAGGATGTAGTTAGTACTTGTTCTGGGTAAACCAATCGGGCCACCTAGGGCAAACTCCTAGGTGGCCCTGTTTGTGGAGCGAGGTTGGACCGCTTGAGACCACGCCACCGAACAAGTACCTCCACCCTGCAACATCTACCAAAGGAAGGAGGTATGTCGGGACATGAGTGACAGAATGACCGGCACCGTCAAGTGGTTCAACCGAACCAAGGGTTACGGCTTCATCAGCCGCGAGAGCGGCAATGACGTGTTCGTGCACTTCTCGTCTATCCAAGGCGAAGGTTTCCGCAACCTAGACGAGGGTGACCACGTCGAGTTCGACATCGAAGACAGCCCCAAGGGGCCGCACGCTGTGAACGTCGTCAAGTTATAGCACGCCGCAACCAAAGAAGCCTCGGTGGGAACAGGGTTCCCGCCGAGGCTTTTTCATTTGCCACACCTTCTGAGCCCGATCGCGCCCCGCCGCCGTGTGGTCAAGCCACAGGCGCGATTTGACAAATTAGAACATTTGTGCTATTATAATGGCAGGAAGTGGGCAGGGCCATGGACGAACTGCTGCGCCGGCTACGGGAGAAGCAAGAGAACGAGAACCTGACCCTACAAGAGATGGCGCAGCGCATCGGTGTTACCGCCGCCTGCCTGTGTATGATCTACCGGCGGCAACGCTCGCCGGGGCGCAAGTTCCTCAGCGGTGTCCTCGTCGCCTACCCCGACCTACGCGAGTGCATCCTTCGCGCCCTGAGGGCAGACGTTGATAAGAATGGAAGCCAGCGGATTCCCACTGTGGACGGAGAGTACTAAGCACTCCCTTATCCGCTTATCCTGTCCCACACTTCCTCTAACCCGCCTACTAATTGCACGTTGGTTTCGGCCATTATCTCCGGTGGGATGGCGCTCACCAGTTCGCGGATCACGAACACTGGTTTATAGCCCGTCCACTTCGTCCAAGCGATCTCGGCGATGGTGCCACAACTCAGGCCAATGCACAGGAGCGCATCGGCAAGTTGGCAGAGGCGAGGATGCTGTTCGTCCCAGGTCAGGTCGTCCACGACCACATCGCACAAGTCCCGATGTCGCTCACACTCGGCGATCCGAGCCTGCAAATTCGACCCGCCGCGCGGGATAAGGCCGATTACCTTGGGCCCGCCCGCCCGCCGGTAAGCCTCCGCGGCGATGAGGCCCACACCCCGGTCGGGCACGACCACCAACTCGTGGCCCCGCGCCGCTAGTTCCTCTCCAGCCTGGGCTGCCAGGCGGCGGCACTCCTCCGCGCTCCACCCTCCTGCCGCTGCCACAGTCTCAATCGCCGTCGGGCCAATGATGGCTATTCGCAAGAAGTCCTCCCTGCAGTCGCTGTCAACGGATTATGAGAACGGATTGAACAGATTACACTTCAGTCGCCAAATCCGTTGACAGCACTTCTCATCCCTCTCCCTTAAGCCAGTCGGGAACAAACAGCCACTGCCGATTGATTCGGTGTTCGCTGATATTGCGGGGTGGCAGAATGCGACGATACTGCAGACTTCGTGTCCCAAAGTTGATCAGCAATCCCACCGGACACCCGGTCACTGCTAGATAGCCGATCACTTGCGCCAGGTGGCTATTATCCAGATCGCCCAAGGCCTTGATTTCCACTACGACTCGCTCTTCAACAATGAAGTCGGGAATGTAGAAACCCACTAGCACATCTCGATCATAGACCGGAAGGTTTTGTTGGGCCGTATAAGAGAGTTCCATCTCCGTGAAACTGATCTCCAAGCTGCGTTGATATTGCTGCTCTTTGAGACCCGGCCCCCATTGGCGATGAACAGCCATCGCTGCACCAATGATACGATAGGTCAAGTCCTCATGCGGCCCCTCAATGCGCTTGTTAGTCATCGCATCTCCCGTCCTAAATTGTTTCCGCGACCCTGCATTTGGCATTATATCATAACTGGTGGGTTTGTTCAATTGCAGCGCTGTCAGCGGATTCCGGGAACAGATTGAGTAGATTGGGTTGGTATCGAGAGTGCCTTTCTGGTAAGTAAATCCATTCAATCCGCTCCAAAAATCCGTTGACAGCGATCCGTTGACAGCAACCCCCAAGACAACAGGAGGCTCACGATGTCCAAATGGTCCACATTGGCAGACGCCATCGCTGACTTGGAAGCCCGGCTGCGCGATGCCGGCAACGCCGATTGGTCCGACGCCCAATTAGCCGAACATCTTGCCACTGCCCTGGAACGCTACAGCGCCGTCGCCCCCTACACCCGCATCGCTACCCTCACCGCCTCGGTCGGTCTGCGCCGCTACAGCCTGGCCGCGCTCTCCGACCGCTTCCCCGGCCGACGCGGCGTCGCGGCGGTGGAATGGCCCACCGGGCGCTATCCCCGCGCCTGGTGTCGCTTTGAAGTCGAATCCGACGCCGGCACCGACTACTTGGTCCTCCTCACCCTCGACGCTCCTGCCAGCGGCGATGCCATCTCCGTCCACACCCGCGGCCCCCATATCCTGGACGAGACCGACTCCACCATCCCCGAGACCGATCAACCCCACATCGTCAACGGGGCGGCCGGATACGCCGCCGAAGCATTGGCCCGCTCGCTGATGGGCAAGGTCACAGTGGAGCGGGCCTACGATGCTCTGGCCTCCTGGGGACGGCTGCGGGCCCGTGAGTTCGAGGTCTGGCTGCGTGAGGTGTCGTCCCGCGAGATCATCGCCGATCACCTGATTGTGGAGCCAGGTCTGTGAACACGGCCACCCTGCACGTCGAACCCGACCCACCCGATGGCGAACCCCACGTCATCCTCTACCATCCTGCCCAAGGCATCCGGGTCTGGTACCCCTGGGATGACCCGGCCCCCGCCCTATTCGCTCTGCGCTACGAGCGGGTGGTCACCTTTCGGGTCCGCCAATCTGACCTGCGCGCCCTGGCCTGCGGCGACCGTGCCTTGGCCCGCGCCCTAATCGAGCGCACCACCGACCTCCACGACCTGATCCGCCGCCGCACCGGGCGCCGTGTCTCCCTGCGCACCCTCGTCGCCCTCAACCTGGGCGAACCCCCTCCTGCTCCCTCCCCCGTCGACGAGGGCGGGCTGGCGTGGGAGGCGGCTACGGGCGCGCTTATCCTCCTCTCTGAACTATGGACACTCTACGCCGGCTGCGGACTTCTGTGGGTGGGCGAGAGCGAGCGCTTGGCCTGGCCGCCGGAATAGAGGAGTGATGCGTGATGCGTAACCTAACGGATACCTTGCGGGCGGCGGTGCGGTCACTGCGGCGCACACCTGCGGTTGAGGCGGATATTCGGGATAAGCAAGTGCGCTGGGAAACGCTTTACGGCGATGGCTGGATGTCCGTCGGTGACCTGTGCGCTGCTTGTGTGGCTGGTAGCACGATCGTGCGGGTGATGTTAGAAACAGATGGCGAGATCTGGACGCAGGTGATCACGGACGTCAACCAGGAAAGTCAATGGCAGTGGGGGGACCCCAACCCCTGGGTGTTGCGGGCGTCTAACGCCCTGCCCCCGCCCTACGGCGATGTGGCCATCGTCCGTGATGACAATGGCACGATTCGCGTTTTCTTCTTCGAGGGGACCTACACGCGGTTGATCAACGAGATTCAGTCCACCGATGGGGGCTACACCTGGAGCGCCAAGCGGACGGTGAAGAACTTAGGGAACTACTCCGGGAACTACTATTTCCGGATTGCTGCGGGTGGTGGTGAGGCGATTTTCTACGCTACCAGCATTGAGGGGATGCGCTACGTCTATCGGTGCGATTACAACGGCGGGTCGGTGCTACAGATCACGAACCTGGTAGACGAATACGGGCCTGAGTTTGACTACTGTCGGGGGTTGGCGGTGGCGTATCACGACTCGAAGTGGTATTTGGTGGCGGCGATACGGCGGTTGCAGGACTCCCGGATTGTCTCCACGGTAGTGAGTGAGGGGTCTTGGACTACGCCACAGCGGATAGTTCCTCCTGGGTATGCTTCGGCTGGGTTTGACCCCTGGTGGCCTTCCTTGACCTATTGTGAAGGTGCCACAGAGGGGCAAGTATGGGCACTGATCTATATAGATGACTTCTCGGCGTCTGGTATGGAATGGCGGATGCCGATGTACATTAAGTCGCGGGATTTCGACCACTGGAGTTATGCCACGCCTTTGAATGAGGACATGACGAACCTCCATCGGGTTTGTGCCACCTGGTTCAACCTGGCGCTGTATGCCAACTCAGAGGCCACGGTGAACCGGGCGCGGTTTTACTACGGTGGGCATGCGGATATGAACTGGACCTGTCCACAGAGTCGGATCTTGGGCTACTGGTGCCTGGAGCGGCCAGGCCATGGGCGGTTGGTGGTGGACCTGGATAATTCCGATGGCGCACTCAACGACCTGGGCCAGCCAGGGGCGACAGAGGAGGCGGTGAAGCTACTATCTGTGGTGGTATTAAAACAGGGATATACCACCAGTAGTGGTAGGGAGCTGGTGGAGATGCGCCCGTTCTTCATTGATCGGATTGAGCGCCGCGTCGGGGCGTCGGGGACGCGGTGGGTGCGTCCGTCGGCGTGGGTGAGGCTTTACTGTGTGGACGGGTGGGAACTGTTTCGGCGGTGGAAAGCGGATGCGACCTTCACGTTCAAGGGTAAGACGGTGAAGTGGGTGATAGAGGAGTTAGCGGCGCGGGTGGGCTTTTTCTCGGTGATGTTCGATGGGTCCCCTGAGTGGGACACCATCGTCGAGAACGTAGCGGTGTCTGGACACATCCTGGGCTATTGGGGGCGGTACGTGCGTGCTTGGGGGCGGTGGTGGCCTGCGGATCAGTACAGTGGGGCGCTGGAGACGCCGCGAACGGGCTTGCAGGTACTGAACGACCTGTTATCGTTGGTGGGTGGGCGTGCGCGTTGGGGTAGTGGTTTTTACACAGGGGGCTTGTATTGTTTCATTCCGTGGAAGCAGTCATCGGACCCGCCCACGGATTACGACTATGGGACCAGCAATGAGATACTTCGTGGGTCCTATTTAGTGGGCGTAGTAGGGCCGACGCGGGTGCGAGCGGTGGGATATGGGGCGGGTTATCAGGTCAAGGACATACAGCGGGCAAGTGAACTGGGGATGGACACATTTGATGTGGTATCGCGTCGGCAGTGGAATACGGTGCAGTTGTGTTGGTCTGCGGCTGAGGCGGTGATAAGGGATAGCCAGGCGATGAACTATTCGGGGTGGTTTGAGGCGGGGTTGAATCCGGCGCTGGAGTTGTTCGATTTCATTGGGATTACGGATGCAAGGGCTGGGCTTGCTTCAGCCAAGCGGCGGGTGGTGGGCATTGAGCACGTGTGGGAGCCTGGACGTGGGACATATCAGCAGCGGGTATGGATTGAGGGGGTATAAAGATGCAGGGTGCAGGGGGCAGGAGGCAAGAGGTAGGGAGTTCCGTGCAATTGGTGATTTCAGCGTCGCCCCTCCCCTGCAGCCCGTGCTATCGCTTGTCATATTATCACAGGAGCCGCGTGGCGTCAAGACCTGTGATCGAATAAGAGAGACAATGGGCTTAAGCCCATTGTCCCAGCCCATTGTCTAAGCGCAACGCATCGCCGTCTGGAGACGGCTCCCACGATCGCGCCGATTATCTGCTAACTGGAGGTATCCCATGATCATCCACCCCGCTATCATCCGCGCCTTCGACGAAGCGTCGTGGACGGCGACCGTCGAACTGGTCGGCTACGAGAACTCGCTTCTAATGGGCGTACCGGTGGCTATGGACATCCGCCCTGACCTGATCGCGCCGGGGGTGCAATGCGGGGTCCTCCTCTTCGACGACATCAACCCGGCCGATGGGTGCGTGTTCTGTCTCTACGGGGCGACTCCCGCCCCCGACCCGCGCTTCGACCCAGTGCACGGTCACCGCCACCGCGGCCTGGAGGGCGATGGGCCGAAACTGTGAAGGGATGGTGGTCCGCGGATACATAGCGGATGAACGGATTGCTATCAGCGGATGGGTAGCGGATTAGCGGATATATGGGCGATAGGGCGATGCATTCGCTAATCCGCTATGCCGAAGGACATCCGCTGATGAACTATCAGCGAATTGAGGTGAGTTTCCACACCCGCTCCGGGGAGAAGAAAACACTTTGACAAGATCACCCTGGCTGTATATAGTGGGGTGGACGGTCGTATCTCTTCGGCCTGCCAACGAGGGTGTTGAATGCAATCTCGCACGCCAGGGTATGCTCAGGCGAAACAAAAGTGCTGGCAAGATGCGCTTTCGCTCGCCACACTGACGCTGCTCGTACTGGCGTTTTTCTGGCCCCTGCTCTCCGGCCGCTACTGGATACCGTGGGGCGGCGGCGACCTGGTCTCCTTTCTGTGGCCCACCTGGCGCTTTGCCGCGCGCTCCCTGCGCCAGGGGATTTTCCCTCTGTGGAACCCGACCCTCTACGCCGGTGCACCCTTCGCCGCCGATCACCAGTCCTGCCTCTTCTACCCCATCCACCTGCTCCTCTTCCTGGTGGGTGGGGAGCCAAGTTATGAGGTTATGGAGGGGCTGGTGGTTTACCACATAGTTCTCGCCGCCGCGCTGATGTACCTCCTCCTGCGCGACAAGGGCCTCAGCCGAACCGCGTCTGTCTTCGGGGGGCTTGCTTTTACCCTATCCGACCCTTTCATCACCCACATCGGCAACCTCAACCTCAACGCCACCATCGCTTACCTGCCCGCGCTGATCCTGCTCGCCGATCGCGCCTTCACCCGCCGGTCCTTGCACTTCGCCGCGGCAGCGGAGGCAGTGCTGGCCATTGCAGCCCTGGCGGGACACGGGCAAATGCTGCTCTTCCTCGGCCTGGCTCTCGCCATCCTGACGCTATATCGCATCTATGCTGCCAGGCGGCTGGGCGTTCGAGCGGCCGCGGGTGTGGCGGCTCTGGCAGCGATAGTCGTCCTGGTGGGTATGGCGGCGGCAGCAGTGGCCCTCTACCCCGCCTATGAGTTGGGGTCCCATACCGCCCGCGCCGGACTATCGTGGGCAGAAGCGACCCGCTACTCTCTGCCCTGGCAAGCGCTGGTTGGGTTGGTGGTCCCCGGCTTCTATGGTCGCGGACCTCAGAACTTTTGGGGCTCATGGGATCGGGTCGAGGTGGGATATGTGGGCGTATTGACACTGGCCTTGGCCGTGGCGGGATTGCTGGCGGGGCGAAGGAAGGAAAGCCCGATCTCCACCGACGTGGGGCAATTTCCAGCGGCGTTCTTCGCCCTCCTGGTGGTCGTCGGATTTGCCCTGGCCCTCGGAGGCCACACTCCCGTCTACCGTTTGATCTACTGGCTGCCGGGGTTCCGCGGCGTCCGCGCCCCCGCCCGGCTGGTGGTACTAGGCGACTTCGGGTTGGCCGCGCTGGCCGCTTACGGGCTGGACCGTATCCGCCATTCGCGCCGCGGTCAGATCGCGGTTATCGTTATGTTAACTGCCGCGCTCGTCCTATCCGCCTGGCTACTTAGGGCTGTATCTGTTCCCGCCGACCGGTGGGAGAGGACGCGAAATGCCCTCTGGATGGCGGTGGCTTTGTGTTGCCTGGGGCTATTGTGGCTCTGGGCAGTGGCGCGCAGATATGGGACACGCTGGCTGGGCGGGGTTGCCGTCGCGATTCTGGCCCTCGACCTGATCCTGAGCGGCTCGATGGTGGAGGTCCAGCGGGAGGATCCGACCACGGGTTACCAGCATGATGATGTCGTAGCATTCTTGCGCCGCGACCCGGGTCTCTACCGCATTGACTCCAGCGCCGCCAGCGCCTGGCAACCCGACGCCGCCGCCGTATACGGCCTATACGATATCGGTGGAGTCGCCAATCCGCTGAATCTCGCCACCTATGAGACCTACCGCTGGAGCATCGGGGCGCGAGGCGACAGGCTGTACGGACTCTTGGGGGTCAAATACGTGTTGGCCGATAAGGGCAGCCCTCCCGGAGACGAGCGGCTGGTGCCCGTTTACACCGCTGGGTCCGACGTGGATATCTACCTGAACACCACCGCCTATCCAATGGCGCAACTCATCTACCAAGCGGTGGAGGTGGAAAGCGCTGAGGCCGCCTTGGCTGCGGTTCACGCCCCCGATTTTGACCCGGCGCAAATCGTGGTGCTGCAAGAGAAACCGATGCCGGTCCAGGAGCCGGGCAACCAGCCCCGTTCCATTTCTTTCATCGAATACTCGTGCAATCGTCTCTCGCTCCAGGTGAGTACGCCCACGCCCGCCTATCTCCTGCTGAGCGAGGTCTATTATCCTGGCTGGCGGGCGACCATAGATAGTCAGCCGACGAGGGTCCTCCAGGCGGACTACCTTTTCCGCGCCATCTACATCCCCCCAGGAGACCATGAAGTGCGCCTCTGGTTTTCGCCCTCCAGTTTCTGGATTGGGCTGTCCTTGAGCGCGCTAAGTTGGTTGGGATTGGCAGCCTGGGGCCTCGCCTGGTGGAAGAAATTTTTCCGCCAGCGTGGCACCACCTGACCACTGCCGCTACTTTGGCTCGCCGGGCAGGTTGTATTGGGCGTAGTTGCCCTCAAACTCGGTGGGGATGGTGCGCAGGATTTCCACCCAGCGAATGATGCGGTTGGCGCCCTGCAAGAGTTGCAGGAATGGGCCCTGGGTCTTGAGTTTGCGCATCGTGATGGCCTTGGTGGCTCCCATCTTGCCGCGCAGGATATCTACCCACACGCCGTACGAGCCGGACAGGGTGAACTGGGTGGGACGCTGCCCTAGCCAAACCGCGTTCATCTTCCCGTCCACGTTGTCGAAGCCGACCACGATCTGCTCGGCTACACCCTGGGCGGGTTCGGGCTCGAGAACGAGAGTGTACGACTCGTTGTTCCCCTTCGCTAGTTCGAGATACTCCGGGTCGGCGTTGGTTCTCTTCTTGACCTCTTCCAGATACTCCAAAGAACCCAGTTTCATGATTCCCCTCCTATCTGAACCAGGATTTTGACGGCTCCGGAGCCGGGTGTATCTAACAGATGGAACCCCTTGGTCACCACGTCATTTAGAGCGATCTCGTGGGAGATCAGCGATTCTACATCTACCCGGTGTTGGGCGATGAAGTCTATGGCAGCGGGAAACTCGGCCCGTCCCATAAGGCTGCCCTCAATGCACAAGTCGCCCATGACCACGCTCATGAAATCGGTCTCCACTGGCTCCACGCACAGGCCGATGAGGAAGATCTGCCCGCCCTTGCGGACGAGGGAGATGGCGTCGCGGAATGGCTCTGGCGCGCCAGTGCAGATGTACACCACGTCGGGGCCCCAGCCATCGGTCAGGTCGGCTAACGCAACGCCCACGTGGTCGCGGTTCGGGTCCAGCACGGCCGCCGCACCGAGCCGACCTGCCAGCGCTGCACGGACCGGGTCCACTTCAGTCACGGCCGCCGTTCGCGCCCCAGCCAGCAGGGCGCACTGCAGGGTTAGCAGCCCGATGGGGCCAGCACCCATCACCAACGCGTTGTCCCCCGGCTTGAGTCGTGAGCGCCGGACGCCATGCAGTGCGATGGTAAGCGACTCCACCAGCGCGCCCTGGCGCAGGGTAACACCATCGGGCAAGCGATGGAGGCCCCGGACAGGAGCCTTCACGTACTCTGCCATGCCCCCATCGTGGCTGACGCCGATCATCATCACACTCTCGCAAGCATCCGGCCGCCCCTCTCGACAGGGCAAGCACTCACCGCAGGGGATGGCATCGTTTACCACCACCCGATCGCCGATTCGCCAGTCCGCCACGCCCGGGCCCACCTCCACAATGGTGCCGGCGAACTCGTGTCCGATGACCAACCCCGGCTCGTACATCCCGGTGTGGAATGCCTCCAAATCGGTCCCGCAGATGCCACAGTACCCAACGCGGATCAGCGCCTCACCGCGGTCCAATTCAGGCCGTGGCACCTCTGTTACCTCGATTTGTCCTCTCCCTCGGAAGACCGCCGCCTTCATTGCTCTTCCTGCCCCTTGCATCTTGCATCCTGCCCCTTGCATCCCGCCTCTTGCATCCTGCCTCCTGCCCATCACCGCGGCAACTCACACCCCTCCATCCACACCGCGTCCAGGTTCTCCAGGTCAGGCGGGGTCAGATGGGCCCACTGATCCACCACCACGTCCAGGACCGCCGGCTTGCCCGAGGCCACCGCGCGTTCCAGTGCCGGCCTGATCTCCTTCGCTTCCTCCACCCGTTCGCCGTGGCAGCCCATCGCCCGCGCTATCAGGTCGTAGCGGATGTCGCTGAAATCCACGCCGATGTAGCAGGCATCATAAGCGGCCATCTGGGTGGCCTTGATCATGCCCCACTGGCGGTCGTTGACGACGATGGCAACCAACGGTACATTCAGCCGCGCGGCGGTCTCCAATTCCTGGATGTTCAGGCCAAAGGCCCCGTCGCCGCAGATGGCATACAACATACGATCGGGCCGGGCCAGTTTAGCGCCGATGGCGTAGGGTAGCCCTGCCCCCAGATGACCCGAATCGGCCGCCCAGAGGAACGAACGGGGCGCATAGATGCGGTTCAGATAATGCGCCCACACCGCAGTGTTGCCGCCGTCCACAACGGAGATGGCGTCGCGCGGGAAGAAGGTGCGCACATCCCGGACCAGGCGCAGGGGATGGATCGGTTTCTTGTCCGATGCGGCCTGTTTCTCGAACTGGGCCAGCCAAGCCTCCTGAGTGGCCCGATATTCCGCCATTTCGGGGCGCTCGGGGATAGGGGACGTCAGGCGCTTCACGGCCTCGATGAGGGCGCGCAGGGTAGCCTTGGCATCGCCGATCAGGGCCAGGTCCACGGGGCGATTGAGCCCCACGTTCTCGGGCTCGATGTCAATCTGGATCAGTTTCTGCTGGTCGGGCTCGCCCCAGTAGGGAGGCTGACCCCAGAAATCCACATCGCCCATTCGCCCGCCGATCAAAAGGACGACGTCGGCTGCCGCCTGAGCGCCGAGGGCACCGTACCCCCCAGCGATGAGACAGAGCGGGTGATCCTCCGGGATCGCGCCACAGGCTCCCTGGCTTGTGGTAACCGGAGCGGAGAGGTACTCCGCCAGTTCGCGGACTTCATCCCATGCGCCCGAACGCAACACACCGCCGCCGGGGTGCAGTAGCGGGCGCTCTGCCTCCACCAGCATCCGCGCCGCCTGTTCGATCAGATCCGGCTGAGCCATCGGCCCGCGGTCGGCCCGGTAGCGCGCCGGGGGATAAGGATGGAAGGCCAGAGACGCCTCGTCGCCTGTGGCCACCATCACATCCACGTGTAGGTCCAGGTGCACTGGCCCGGGACGACCCGACACGGCAACGCGGAAGGCGCGCTGCACCAGTTCTGGGATCCGCCGCCAGTGGGTTACCCGCGCCCTCCACTTGGTAATCGGGGCGAATAGGTCCACCTGGGCCAGGGACTGCATAGAACCGTGCTCGGGGTAACTCTTCCAGGTCTGGTTCTGGGCGGTCAGGATGATCATTGGGATGGAGTCGGCCCAGGCGGCGTACACGCCGGGCACCAGGTCGGCGGCGCCGGGCCCCACCGTGCCCATACAGACGCCGGGCTCACCGGTCACGCGGGCGTAGGCGTCGGCCATGTGAGCGGCAGCCTGCTCGTGGCGGGTCATGATGAACTGCATGCCCACCTCGGTGCCCAAGCGCCGGATGGCATCGAGGATGGGGCACAACTGCCCGCCCGGGATGCCGAAGACAAACCGCACCTTCTCCTGGATCAGACATTGGACCAGGACATCCGCACCCATGATTGCGCTCATTGTTCCCTCCTCTCTGTGCGTTAGGCCAGTAGGGGCACCCCTTGTGGGTGCCCAGGGCGGCAACACAGGACTGCCCCGACGATGACGCTCGCGAATTCAGTATAACGCAGCCGAGGGCGAAAGTCAATGGCCTGGAGTTGGTTCAGCGAGCTGAACGCGAGGGCGGTAGCAAGCAGCCGCAGAAGATGTGGCACGAGGGAAGGCGACGTGCAGGCTCAGGTAAAGAAGTGAGGGCTGTTACAAAATCCCTTGACAGGCGATAATTCTACGCCGATGTTCTCCCGCAGTTACACTGCAGGCCTTGTTCGCGCCTCTTGGCAGCGACGGTACAGCGTCGCCGGGCGCTCCGGCACTGCAAGTGCTTTGGAACAGATCGAGTCCAGCCGACTTTGCAACTACCCTGTGAAAGGAGTGAAAAGCTGAGATTCGGACATGAGTTCGGACATGCAGGGGTGAACGAATGGATGAAGCTTCCTCCTTTAGGTAAACTTATCCTTGCACAACATTACCGAGGAGGAAGCTTCATGGTAAAGAATATACGAGTCCAGCGCTTTGTGCAAACCCTGTTTGCACATAAGCAAGTAGCGGAGAAGGTAAGTCGGATCGTTCAAGCCATTTTGGAAGCTCAGTCGGTGCGATTGACAGACATCGCGCGAGCGATGCCTGGCTCTCTGGCCGCGCGATATAAGGAGATCCAACGCTTTGTGGCGCAGAACGATGTGAAGGCGGGGTTGCTGCAGCAGATGCAGCCGGATGCAAAGTTCGTCATCGGGGACGTGACAGAGATTCCGCGCCGGCAAGCGCGGCGCACGGAGTACGTAGGTAAGCTGAGCGACGGCAAGACGAGGGGGTTCTGGCTACTGATGTTGGCCACGCCCTTTCACGGGCGGGCCATCCCCTTTCATTTCATCACCTATTCCTCCAAGACCATTCGCCAAGAGGCCACTTCACGCAATATGGAACACTGTCGGGCCTTTGCAGGGATCAAGGCCGTGTTGGGCGACCGGCCTCTCGTTCTGGATCGCGAGTTCAGCTACCTGGAGTTATTGCTGAACCTGGCTGCTGAAGGGGTGCACTTCGTGATTCGCCTGAACCTGGGCTCTCACCCACCCGTGATGTGGACCAAGACTGGGGAACGCATCGACTTGGTCGTCAGTCCACAGCAAACCGTTGTGTACCGCAACGTGTTGTACAAAGGGCAAGTCCCTGTCAATGTCATTGGGTACTGGCAACGCGGATTCGGGCAACCCCTTTGGCTGACCACGGACTTGCCACCAGAGCAAGCACTCACCCTATACCAGCAGCGCATGAAGATTGATGAAAGCTTCCGTGACCTCAAGAACCTCCTGGGACTGGGGAGGGTCATGAATCAGCGCCAGGACTATCTGGAACAGATCCTGGCTTTGCTCTTGATCGCTTACACCATCGGCCTCTTGTTGGGTGAAACCTTGCGTGACAAGCTGTTTGACAGTAGCCACAGCAAATACCGCCTTTATTCCGGACTCTTCCTCCTACTGGAACACAGACCACAGGTATCCCGCGCCATGGCCAAATGGGTAGCGAACACTGCCTTGCTCGCTTTCACTAACCTCGTCTCCGCTCCTGTCCGAACTCATGTCTGAACTTCAGAAAAGTAATTGACAAAAATGCGCTGATTGGTATATAATAGAAATAATAACATGTAAGACTCCGTAAACTTCACACGGCCACCAAAAAGGGAAAAACCTCATAGAGTATCGAAAGCAGTGCTCGCCGGTTATCTATGAGCAGTTAGTTGCCGGTTAGCCCGCTTGATGTTCAACTTCTAAATCAATTCATATTTTTTAAGGAGGGCAGCAATGTATTGTCGCAATTGTGGTGCTCCAGTGGGCGAAAAGGCAGCAGTCTGCACCAGCTGTGGTATGAAGGTAGGCCAAGGGGTGAGGTACTGCTGGAACTGTGGCGCAGAAACCGGCCCGGCCGCTGAGATCTGCATTAAGTGCGGTGTTCGTGTTGCGGCGGGCGAGATCGCCGAGCAGAAGGACTGGACTACTGCACTGCTACTATCGATCTTCTTGGGTGAACTAGGAATTGACCGGTTCTACCTAGGGTACACTGTGCTGGGCATCCTGAAACTGCTCACGGCAGGTGGATGTGGCATCTGGTGGCTGATCGATCTAATCCTGATTGCTATGAACAACTTGCCTGACGCTGAGGGACGAGCCCTTCGCAAGCGATAGGATGACCAACAAGCTTACCGGCACGGCGTACTGGTTCTACGGCATTACACCTGCTTCTCGATTGTTATTAATCGTCGTGGCATGTATCGCGCTAGCGATCGTGCCTTTGAACGTGCTAGACGCGCTTCCGCAGTTTTGCCTGTGGGAACGCTTGTTCGGTTATTGCCCTGTTCACGGTACCACCCACGCTTTGGCTGCCCTTCTCCACGGTGACCTTGAATCCGCCGTCGCCTACAACGCCAATGTGCTACTGATCGCACCACTGTTAGTAGTCATCATCGCGCGAGACCTGTACCTATTATTACACCAAACAAGAAGGGAGGGTTTTACACTGCTTTCCACAAGTGCCATTTCCATCGCCGAAGAACCCTCTCCCAAAAAACAAGAGAAGTAGGTTTGAACCGTCCCTGCACAAGCCACAGATGCCGTCCGCCAACAGCCTATCAACGGATGGCCTTCGGCATAGCGGATTAGCGGATACGTCCATCCGCTCCCCCATCCGCTAATCCGCTACCCATCCGCTGATAGCCGTCCGCCAACAGCCTATCAACGGATAGCCTTCGGCATAGCGGATTAGCGGATACACCCATCCGCTCCCCCATCCGCTAATCCGCTACCCATCCGCTGACAGCCGTCCGCTCCATCCGTATCCAATCCGCCGCCCTCATTCCGTTTGTCCGTTTTCTCAATCTGATGACAGCCCCTGACGCCTACAGATAGGGCCAGTTCCGGCCCTTCCAGGATTTGACAAACTGGATGTTTGGGTATACAATGTGGTCACAATAGTGACTACTAGACTTGGAGGAACAATGGCTGAGATTGGCGTGCGGGAACTGAAGGCGCGGGCCTCGGCGATCATCCGGGCGGTGCGAGACCGCCGCGCCCGCTACCTGGTCACCTACCGGGGGAAACCGGTCGGTGTGCTAATGCCGCTGGGGGAGGCAGGGAGAGAGGCGATACCTCCTGCCGACGAGGGCGAGGACGCGTGGAAAGAACTGCTTTCCCTGGGGGAGAAGATCGGTCAAGGATGGCAGTCTGACCTGACCGCCGCCGAACTCCTCTCCGAGATACGCCGTTAGGAAACTGCCATGGCCGCGACCTACACCGTAGATGCCAGCGTTTTCCTGAACGCTTTCAACCCCCGCGAACAGGGCCACGAGGTGAGCCAGAATCTCCTGGCCCGGATGCAGGAGAATGGCACACCGATCATAGTGCCCACGCTCCTCCTGCCCGAGACAGCCGCCGCTCTAGGGAGGGGGCAAAGAGACACCGACCTGACCCGTCGGTTTGTTGCCGCCCTCAGCCGTCTGCCTTATCTGGTGCTGGTTCCGCTGGACGTAACCCTGGCGCAGCAGGCGGCGGACCTGGCTGCGCAACACCGCCTCCGGGGAAGCGATGCAGTCTACGCTGCCGTGGCCTTGCGCTTCGGCAGCACATTGGTTACGCTAGACCGGCAGCAGCGGGAGCGGGTGGCCGAGATCGTCGCGACTCGCTGGCCTGCCGAGGCCCTGGCAGACTGGAATAAAGGAGCATTGAAATAACACTTCAACCATTGACGGGGTTCAAGGCGTTGCCGACCCACCACTGTGTTACTGGTTCGATGCGCCACATCTACACCTACAACGACCACGACATCAGCGAGGAGATGCTGTTAGGCGTAGGCAGAGGCAACGGGGCTGGCAGGCGGATGACCCGGCCGCCCTACTCCCGGAAATAACGGCCCCGATGATGGACATTGCCGACTTGGAAGAAGCAGCGTGGGCACGGCTGGGGGAGATAACGAGATAAGGGGCAAGGAGTTGCCATCTCGGACCAGATACTCTAATCAGGGCAGTTGAAACCGCACTTGTGGAGCCTATATCGGCCTGGCGTCCGCCTGCGAGGACGCGAGCGCAAGTTGACAACTTGCGCTACGTTCCAAGCGACCGACCGCCCCCCATCCGCTCATCCGCTACCCATCCGCTGACACCCATCCGCTCCCCCATCTGCTCATCCGCTACCCATCCGCTGATAGCCATCCAGGGCAGGTACGGAAACCTGCCCCACCATACTAGCCAACCACTGCAATCAATCCGCTCAATCCGTTCCCCGAATCCGCTGTTCCCGGCCCCGTAGGGCTGCGGTCACTCTGCTGCGCAGAGGCGGCTCACACTATAAATACATTACAATTGAATCAGACTTGTGTTTCAGACTTCAGACTTCCGAAGTCTGGCAGACTTCGGAAGTCTGAAACAGTTTTCACCAGGAGGTAGACCGCAATCCATTTTCACCAGGAGGTAGATTATGTCAATCAAACGCCTTTTCGCCGCCTGCACTTTCGCCGTCCTTGTCGTCGCCCTGGCTCTTATCGCCTGCACCGCTCCCCCAATGCCTCCCACGTCTGAGGGGCGCGTCGCCGCCCAATCCACCATCGTCACCGCCTACGTGGGCGCGCTGGCCACAGATGACGCCTGGCATGCCCAGTCCTCGTCGCCCCCAGTGTGGCTCTACGACACCGCCCTTAACATGGGCAACAAGGGCACGGGATACGGCTGGGCCCACACCGGGCTGGTCCTCGACCCGGTGAACGTCCCACAGGGAGCACAGGTGCTCTCGGCCACGCTGTTCGTCATGGCCAAGGAGACCTCCAGTGCCTCGGTCCCCCTGCGCATCTACGTCGAGGACGCCGACGATGCGGCCACCTTCGCCTCAGACAACGGCCCTGCCAACCGGACTACTATGCCCACCTACGTAGATTGGTCGCCGGGCCCCTGGACCGCCAACACCTGGTACACCTGCACCATCACTTCGCTCATCCAGCAGGTGGTGAATCGGCCCGGCTGGGCCTTTGGCAATGCCCTGGACATCCTGATCAAAGACAACGGTGCCTCGTACGGGAACTACCGCGCCATCTACTCCCGCGATTATGCCCCCGCCTACCGCGCCTACGTCACCATCGAATACGCCGTCGCTACCCCCACGCCCACGCCGACACCGCTGCCCACGGCAACCCCGGCCTGCGGGGTGATCTCCGCTGACACCGCGTGGTCCAGTGGACCGGTAACCGTAACCTGCAACGTGGCTGTGGCCGAAGGGGTCACGCTGACTATATACCCAGGGGTGGAGGTGCGGGTGAATGGCCCCTATCTCTTCGATATCGCGGGGACGCTGTACGCGGTGGGGACCGTCAGCCAGCCCATCACCTTCACCCACGCCACTACGACTACCAAAGGGGCATGGCTGGGGCTCCGTCTGGGTGGGCCTGGGTCCACATTGGAGCGGGTGGTGGTAAGATACGGGGCGGGGCTGAACATCTACTCGCCGTCGGTGATACGATACTCCATTATCGCATCCAACACCTATGGCGTGGCCTTGTACGGGCCTCACGCTATGACCGTTACGAGCAGCACCATCCAATACAACGACTACGGGATACTGACCTACGGCGTGCCTGGCCCTGCAACGGCGTTGATCACCGCCTGCAATGTGCTATCGAACACGGTTTACGACGTTTGGGTGAACTCGCCTGCCCCGCTGTGTGTATGGCGGTCCTGGTGGGGTGGCCCGCCACCGACCTATCCCCTGGGCTCAGCAATCTGTGATTACCGGGACAACTGGCGGCAGGGTGAGTTCACGGCGGTGGATTCGGCAGCAAGCCCGATCTCGTGGTGAGGGTCAATCCCAGAGGGGCACCAGCCGTAAGATCCAGCGCGTCATATACACGCCGGCCAGGGAGGACCCCGCTACGACTGGGATGATCAGCAACCAGGCTCGCAGATCCAGAGGCACCGCGCCGAAGATGACCCGCAGCGGGGTGTACAGGGCCACCAGTTGCAGCGCCACCGAGACGGCATAACTGCCCAGCAACGTGGGGTTGGACCACAGGGAGAGCGAATCCATCTGCCGCACCACCATCACCCGGGTGAAGGCGTGGAGCACGATGGCGGTGAAAAGAATGGTGCGGGCGTAGGCCACATCGCCCAGGCGCAGACCCATAGCGAACAGGAACGTGTAGGCGATCACCGTGCGGAAGACGCTGCCGGCGATGACTGCATAGATGGCGCGGTTTAGGATGGGCTCATCGTGGCGGCGTGGACGGCGCTTCATAATCCCTGGGACAGCCGGGTCGCCAGCCAGGGCGCTGGCCGGCACCAGGTCGGTGACCACGTTCACCCACAGGAGCATGGTAGCGTTCAGGGGGAAGTAACCTGCGACCGAGAGGATGAGCACCTCGAACACTTCGGCCAGGCTCGTGCTCAACAGGTAGTTGGTGAACTTGCGGATGTTGTCGAAGATGCGCCGTCCCTCTTCGATGGCCGCGGCGATGGTGGCGAAGTTATCGTCCAGGAGAACCATGCTGGCCGATTCCTTGGCGATATCGGCCCCGCGCTGACCCATGGCCACCCCCACATCGGCCTGCTTGAGGGCGATGGCATCATTGACGCCGTCGCCGGTCATAGCCACGAAGTGCCCCTCGCTCTGCAGAGTCTCGAGCACCTGTTGTTTCGTTTGAGGTGTTGCCCGAGCCACGATGTCCACGCCCTTCAGCCGGCGGCGTCGTTCCTCGACCGACACACTCTCCAGATCGTCGCCTTCGATGGCCCGCTCGCCCAGGCCCAGTTCCCGACCCACTGCCCGCGCCGTCAGCGCGTTGTCGCCGGTGATCATAATCAGGCGGATGCCAGCCTCGCGGCAGGCGGCGATGGCAGGCTTGGCT
Source organism: Chloroflexota bacterium (assembly GCA_014360825.1). Lineage (NCBI taxonomy): Bacteria > Bacillati > Chloroflexota > Chloroflexota bacterium. The sequence goes on from JACIWT010000008.1 coordinate 98,550, forward strand.
TCGGGCCGCGGCGGGTCTATCATCGCCTGCAGGCCCAGGAAAACCAATCCGTTCTCCAGTACCTCCTCGTTCTCCAGTATGCCATCGTCCTCGGCCGACGAGATTTCTCCGCTCGCCAGGGCCAAGACATACCAACCTTCGTCCTGCAGGCTTCGCACCACGTTGGTGATGTCCTCCCGTCTCTCCTCCGTGAGCGGGACGATCTGTCCGTGCTCCAACAGTCGGTCACATCGGCTCAACACTGCCCGCAAGGCTCCTTTGGCGAAAACCAGATAATGGCCTGCACCATCGCCGGGGGCTTGGTGCACTGTGGTCATCCGCATCCGCTCTGAATCGAAGGGGATCAGCTTCACTCGGGGGTAGGCCCGGCGTTCTGCCTCCACATCCAGTCCTGCTGCTTGTGCGGCCCGGAGCAGCGCCACATCCACCGGGTCGCCCAAAACGGGCAGTTCATTTATCCCGCTTTGCCGGGAGGCGTGGTTCGTATTCCCCTCCAGCGAAGCCTCATTGCAAAGGAGCCCTGCCAAGAGCAACTCCCGCCACGTCCCATCAGGGTTCGAGTGGGGCAAGGGGAAAGGCATCACCTGTCCATCGGCGAAGAGTCTCTGCACAGCCAGTGTGCTCTGGGTCAGCGTGCCCGTTTTGTCGGTGCAGATCGTATCCACCGAGCCCAGGCTCTCGGCCACCGACAGCCGCCGCACCACAGCCCGTCGCCGTGCCATCTCGCGGGCCCCCAGTGCCAGGGCGAAGGTGAGGACCATGGGCAGGCTGGCCGGGATCGTGGCCACGGCCAGGCTCAGCGTATTCAGAGCCACCTCGATCAACGGTGCGTGCAGGATGAAGAGCAGGACCAGCGCCACCACAACCGCCAGCGTGCCCACGATGACGGTCATCTGGCGGGCCATTTTCTGCACCTCCACCTGGAAGGGAGTGGGGCGCTCGGCCATTTCCCTCAGTGAGGTAGCAATCCGTCCCATCTCGGTGGCCTGACCCGTGCGCACCACCACAGCCAACCCGGAACCGTGGGTGATATAGGTCCCGCCATACACCATGCTGCTCCGCTCGGCCAGGGGTGCATCCGGTGCAACAGGTTGCTCGCCCTTGTCCACTGCCACACTCTCGCCAGTGAGAGCCGCCTCGTCGGCCCGCAGCGCATGGGCCTCCACCAGCCTGCCGTCAGCGGGTACCTTCTGCCCCGCAGAGAGGACCAAGATATCGCCGGGCACAATGTCGGCAGCGCTTATCTCAAGGCGGCGACCGTCGCGCAAGACAACCGCCCGGTCGGCCAGAAGTTGCCGGATGGCTGTCAGTTCCCGCTGGGCCCGGTACTCTTCGATGAAACCCAGAGTTACGGTGACGGCGATGATGAACAAGATGAAAATCGCATCCAGAGTGCGCGGCTGTTGGCCAGGAATGAAGCCCACCGCATACGCCAAGCCGGCGGCAACAAAGAGCACCAGGATGAAGAAGTTGGAGAACTGGCGCAAGAGGAGACGAACTGGCGAGACCCCGCGCACCTGGCCAGTGATGTTGCCACCATAGCGTGCCAGGCGGGCGGCAGCCTCCTCGGAGGTCAGGCCCTCCCGGCTGGTGTGGAATTGGGCCAGGACGTCATCCACAGCCTGCGCATGCCATAGTATCTCTTGCATTTTCGGAGGATCTCCCCCAATAACGGTAGGGGCGTAGCATGCTACGCCCCTACTACGCCCCTACTTTGCTTTGCCAGTATGGGACGAGAGCCTACGCCTCGCTTAGGAATCGGAGACGTCGGTGTAGGTCCGTGTAGTAACTCACCTGGGTCTGCAGGGTGGGTTCGGGCCCCAAAGCATTGTAGGCGCGACTGATCTTGCCGGCAATCGTGGCCGCCTCGCGCCTGGAGGGTGTGGAGCCCCAGGGTAACGCCACCGGGCGATTGGAAAGCACGCCTACGATGTCTGGCAGCAGGTCGCTCTCGCCAGCCCAATCCACCCCCAGGATGAAAGAAAGCATCGGCCCCTCGATGCGTTCCATCACCACCTGGCAGAGTTCAGGCACCGAACCGTGGGCTGTAACCACTAAGGTGAACTGCGTGGGAGATAACTCTTCGACAGGTTTCAGCGGGGCGTGGAACAAACGTGAGAGCACCAATCCCAACGGTTGCGAACCCTCATCGGTCATAGCGATGGCGTCGAAGTGCCAGCCGAAGCCCAGAGCGATAGCGTAGAGACGTCGCAGAGTAACGGCCACGTCGTGATACCGGAAGGTGTAACCCTCGTACTCGGGGATAGTGATGCCGTCGTCGCCGCCGCTGCCCAAGTAGATCACGCCGTAGTCAGCGTAGAGGCGGTCCTTGGGCCGGCTGTCGTGATCTGCGTCCATCTCCAGATGGCGCCGGGCGATGGCCAAAGTATCCTGGACGGATATCGCTTCTGCGGGGGAGGGAGCCTTTGCCACCGCGGTCTCCAACGCTTGCGCAGCAGCAGTGTAATCGCCCATGCTCAAGTAGCAACTTCCGGACAGGTGGTACAGGTCCCAATCGTCCGGGTAAGAGCCCAGAAGTTCTTTCAACAGTGTCAGGGCAGCCTGGTAATCGGCCAGACAGTAGTAGGCATAGGCCAATTCGTAGCGCGACGACGGATCATCGGGCAGAATCTCCAGGCACCGAGCGAATACTTGGACGGCTTCTTCATATTGCTCCAAGTCAATGAGCACGTGACCCAGGCTATAGTAAGCCTCGTAACTTTCTTCCAGGGAAAGGGCGGTGCGGAATTCCTCGGCGGCCTTGGTCAAAAGACCCTTCCGCTGGTAGTGATAGCCTAAGGCCAGGTGGGCTCTAGCCAGGCCGGGGTCGGCCTCCACTGCCCGTTTGAACTCCAACATCGCCTCATCGAAGCGTCCGGCCCGTTCTAGCGCCTCCCCGTGCTCGACGTGTATGTATGCTTGCCCATGTCTCGATTCGTCTAACATCTCAGGTTCCCTGAACTCTTTTCCGAGCGGGTAACCACGCCCGATTTTTGCGAATGGATTATAGTCCAATCCCGCTCATTGTCAATTGTCGAACCCGGTTCGCGTCACCGGCGCTCGGCGCAGGACCTCCCAGGCGGGATCATCGGCAGCGTAGCCATAGATGCCGCAGAAATACTGGATCTGACCGTCGGGCCGTTCCAGCGCCCCATACGCATAGTCCCAGAGCAAATAGCCGTCCACGCCATTCTCCCAGGCCCGGCGCAGGTCCTCGGCGATCACGACTGCCCGCTCATCCAGGGCATTGGAGTTCAAAGGGCGGCAGTTTTCTTTATACGCCTGATGGTACACTTCGCCGTAGAAGACGGGTTTGCCCAGTTCGTGAGCGATGCGCAATTCCGCTTCACAGCCGCGGTAGGTGGGGCGATGCACGCTGACCACATCCACCGTGGGCAGTGCATTGACGCGACGGAAGAGATCTTCCTCGGCCTCTATCCAGCCTGTTCCCACCGTTCCCACCGATACCAGGTGACATGGGTCCAGAGCCTTGATTTCCACCGAAAGTGCTTTTGCCCACTCGTACACCGCCTCAGTGCAGTTAGGGCTCCAATCGTCATTACCACAGCCCGGCTCGTTCATCAGTTCCCACATCAAGATCTCGGGCCGGTCTGCGAACTGGGAGACCAACGCCCGCACGTGGGGCAGGTCCACTTCGCGATAAGTGGTCTTGAACCAGCGAGCATCTTTCCAGAAGTAGTAATCCTGCAGAGTAACGATGAAACGCAGGTGGTGCTGACGTCCCAAATCCAAAATGTAAGAGAGACGGGAGATATCACTATCGGGCTTTACCCAGATGCGTACTACGGTGACACCAGAATTGGCCAGGGTAGCCAGAAGGAGTTCGACTTCGCTCTGGGGAAATTCCGGCGCGGCCAGGTAACTGACATTCACCCCAACGAAGAGGAAGGGCTGCCCATCCAGTTCCAAGTTCTCGCCGACGCGGCGGACCATGCCACGACAATCGGAAACCGGTCGGCTATCCACGAAAGGTAGTGGTACAGCTGAGGCTGGCAGGATGGCAGCACCAGGAACCACGCTCTCGGTCCCCCCAAAAATGGGCAGGTAAGCGGTATAACGCGGATTACATACCGCGACGGGCACGTATACCTGGTACGGATATGAACTTGCCAGTTGGGGCGTCCCCTGGGCGGATGCGACCGCCACTACCGCTGCCAACATCGCGCAGACGAGCCCCAGACGCCGAAATGTCAAGGACGTTCTCCTCTCCCCGGCTTATCGCGGGCATCTCCATTCTACAACAAAGCACGACTTTTGTCGAACCAGTCACAACCTTCATCCCAGACATTGACATCCACCGCACTACAAGATATAATCACGCCAACGGAGAAAATCACCGCCAATCGGAGAGGATAAGGCTGAGATGAAATTTCTGATCACGGGAGGGGCAGGATTCCTGGGGGCAGCGCTGGCCAACCGCCTGGCAGAGGAGGGTCATCACGTTCGCGTGCTCGATGATCTGAGCGCCGGCGATAGCGCCCGTCTAAACCGCGACGTGGTCTTCACTCGCGGCGATACCCGCGACATCCCCAAACTGTGGACACTGCTCAAGGGGGTGGATTGCGTTTACCATCTGGCCGCGCGGGTGTCGGTGCCAGAATCGGTGCTTTACCCCGTCGAGTACAACGACGTGAACGTAGGCGGGACTGTGAGCCTGATGACCGCGGTGCGCGACGCCAAGGTCAAGCGAGTGGTGTTCACCTCCTCGGGGGCCGCCTATGGCGAGCAAGATCGCCAGCCCGTTACCGAAGATGCAGTGCTCCGCCCTCAAAGTCCCTATGCCGTCAGCAAGATGGCCGCGGAGGGCTACGTGCGGGCATTAGGTGCTCTCTATGGCATAGAGACGGTGATATTGCGGGTCTTCAACGCTTACGGCCCGGGCCAGCCCAACCCTCCAGAACACGCGCCCGTGATCCCCAAATTCCTGAAGGCTGCCATCAGCGGCGGATCATTGGTCATCTACGGGCAAGGGCACCAGACGCGGGATTTCGTGTACATCTCCGATGTGGTAGATGCCCTCGTGGCCGCGGCGCGGGCCGAGACGGTGGATCGCACCGCCATCAATGTGGGCAGCGGGCGCGAAGTGAGCATCAACGAACTGGTGACGACCATTGAACGGGTTACCGGACGCGAGGCTCACCGGCTGTACTCCAACCTCCAGAGCGGGGGTGTGTCACGCCTGGTGGCCGACATCCGCCTGGCACGCAAGAAATTGGGTTTTGAGCCAAAAGTGGATCTGGAGACCGGCCTGCGGCGGATGATGGCCGAGGACCCACAGTTCAAACGGTGAGCGTGCGAGATAGCAAAACGGGGGTGTATTATGCGAACTTTTGCTGCTTATTTGGAATGGGATCCAGAGACGAAACTTTATGTAGGAATAGTACCAGGCATTCCAGGTGCTCATACTCAGGGGGCTACATTAGACGAACTTCAGAAGAACCTCAAAGAGGTTCTAGAACTGTGCCTAGAAGAGTACAAAGGGCCAGTGGAAGAGGTATAGAGTAGTGAAGAAAGGGGCTCAATGCTGCAAGATAGACCTCGCGGCGTGAATCTGGGCGCGGATTTGGTAACGGTGTACATATCCCAGGGGCACCTGGCAGCCCGGGTCATCAAAGCCAAACTGGAAGCGGAGGGGATACCGGCGCTCTTGAACTACGACAGCGCAGGGTTGGTGTTTGGCCTCACGGTAGATGGCCTCGGCGAGGTGCGGGTGATGGTGCCCGCCGCATACCAGGAACAGGCCACCGAGGTGCTGCACAGCCTGACGCCAGAGGAACAAGCGGCACTGGAGACTGAGGGGGAGGAGGAACCTCCCAGCGCCAACGAAGACTGAACGCCCTTGGAACAGTCGAGGCGCTACGAGTCCCAGCGCAGCGCATTTGACAAAGAAATCCTTTCGTCATATACTACGAGTAAGCGTGCGTATATCTACGTGGAGGAGGAGCTGGAGTGTTAGGGAAGGGTTTGGTCCTGATAGGGCTTATCTGTACCCTAACTCTAACAGCATGTGCTAAGGCAACGAACACGAGTGTCCCATCGCCGCCCCCAGGCCCACAGGTAATCCCCACCCCCACAACCTCCGCCATACAACAGCACCCCACTGCCATGACAACCAGCCACCAAACCAAAGGAGTGGTGGTAGGCAGCGTAGTGAACCTCTACAGCCAGCCCAGTAAAGCCGTGGATGTGGTTACCCAGGCTACTCTGGGTACCGAACTCTCCATCTGGGAGAGCAGGGACGGCTGGTACTACGTCCGGATGCCCGATCAGTACCAAGGCTGGATCGAGGCGTCCCAGGTCCGGGTCTACGCCGAGGGCGAGAGATCCTATGCTTCAGCCGGCCAAGTTGCGGAAGTTCGAAACCTGCTCGCCTTCCTCTACCACGAACCCGATGTCACCGCTCACGCGCCCGCACTGCAGGTTACTATCGGCACCCGTATGGAGGTGGTGGAAGACCGGGGGGATTGGGTTACAGTGGTCCTGCCCGATAGGGCGGTGAGGTGGATTCAGAAGGGCGACGTGACCATCGCCCCGGCCGATGCCCCCAAGCCGCGTGGGAGCGGGCTTGACCTGGTGGAGACCGCTAAACGCTTCCTCGGACTACCCTACCAGTGGGGCGGATGCACCCCCCTGGGGATTGACTGCTCCGGCTTCGTCCAACTCGTCTATCGCCTGAACGGGATCAGCCTGCTACGAGATGCAGACATCCAATACACTCAGCCCAACTTGCAGCCCGTGGCCAGAGAGAACCTGCAACCGGGGGACCTCGTATTTTTCGGCCAGGGGCGCGTCAGCCATGTGGGAATGTATATAGGCAACGGCGAGTTCATCCACGCTACCACCCACGAACGTCCCATCGTCCAAATCTCTCGCCTTGATGAACCTTACTGGGTCTCGCTCTATCAGGGAGCGAGAAGACCATAGTTGTCAGCGACTCTGACGAGCCCTGCCCGGCTACAATGGTGAAGCCTCAGGGGGGCTTTGCAGAAATGGCCTCCGAATTCTATTCGTCGGCTGGACTTTGCGAAAAGGAGGTGAGAGGAAAGGAAAGTTGTGTACTGTCTATCGCATTTTGAGATTCCCAAAGGAGGAGGGACATGAAAACCAATAGAATCTATTTGCTGTTGACCCTGTTTGCTTGCGTGGCTTTGCTAGCCAGTTTTATATCTGGCTGCGCGCCAGCGGCCCCACCGACCCCTGTGCCGCCTGCCAAGGCCACCGAAGCACCACCCACGCCTACGCCAGTGCCTCCGGCCAAGCCCAAGATCCTCCGCGATGGTTCCTTGTTAGATTCGGACCTAAGTGGCCTGGACCCGCAAATGGACATGAGCCTGGCAATGTACGGCGTGGCCCGCCAAATCTACAGCACGCTGGTGCGCCTCGACTATTCGGGTGACCTCTCCATTGTGCCCGACTTAGCAGAGAGATGGGATATCTCTCCTGACGGCAAGGTCTACACTTTCTACCTCAGGAAGGGAGTCAAATTCCACACCGGCCAAGAAGTCACCGCAGAAGATGTGAAGTTCACCTTCGAGCGCCTCTACGATCCAGCCCTGGCTTCGCCAGCCCAGATGTTTGGCGTCTACATCGTGGGGGCGATGGACAAGGCAGGGGGCAAAGCCACAGAGGTCGAGGGCATCAAGGTGATCGACAAGTACACCATCCAATTCACCCTGAGCCAGCCCTACGGCGCTTTCCTGGCTGAACTGGTCACGCCCTGTCTCGGCATCCTCTGCAAAGAAGAGGTAGAGAAGTGGGGCGCTGACTACATCGTGCACCCATCCGGCACCGGCCCCTTCAAACTCAAGGATTGGGTCCGGGGAGAGAAGATCGTCTTGGAAGCCAACAAGGACTACTACGAGGGCCCACCGGCGCTGGACGGCGTGGAGATCATCATCATCGAAGACTCAGCCACCGGCATGCTGAAATTCGAGAACGGTGAACTGGACGTCTACGATGTGCCCACCGCCGAATTGGAGCGCCTGACCACCGACCCCAAGTGGAAGGATCTCGTGGTGCGGGTGCCAGCGCTGGATACCTACTATTTCCAGTTGAACAACTTTTCGGGACCGCTCAAGGATGTGCGCGTCCGCCAGGCCATCGCCCATGCCATTGACCGACAGTCCATCCTGGATAAGGTCCTCAAAGGTACTGGCGTACTGGCTAACACCGTCCTGCCACCGGGCATGCCCTGCTACAACCCGGACATCAAGGTATATGAGTACAACGTCGAAAAGGCAAAAGCCCTGCTCACGGAAGCCGGGTATGAGAAGGGCTTCACCATCAAGTGCGTGCAGCGTGCTCAATCCGACGTTGTGGATGCCATCGTCGCTCAACTGGCCCAGGTGGGTATCACCGTCGAGCAACAGATCGTGGAGCGCAGCGCCTTCTGGGATATGGTGTACAAAGGCCAGACCGACTGCTACTACCTGAGTTGGTGGGCCGACTTCGCCGATCCGCACAACTTCTTCGCCTATATCTGGCGTTCCGCCCCGGAGACCGAAGAGTCGAAGAACATGTACGTCAACCCCAGGGTGGATGAATTGATTGACAAGGCAGCGACCACGACCGATTTAGAGGAGCGCTGCAAACTCTATCACGAGATCGAGAAGATCGGCATCGAGGAGGACTGCCAGCGGGTGTGGTTATGGCACCTGGAGACCATGCGCATTATCCAGCCATGGGTCAAGGGCTTTGTCCTGCCGCCTAACGAGGTGGTCTTCTACTATCCCGTTGACCTGACAGAGCACTAAGCCAGTAACCCGCCTCGAGTGGCGGATGATATGCGGGGGTGCTAAAATGCACCCCCGCATCCTAATGTAGCGCGTTTGGAGCAGGGAAAAATATGACCGCCTATATTGCCCGCCGATTCTTGCAGATGATCCCCGTCTTCATCCTGGTCACCGTGATCACCTTCACCCTGATGAACGTCGTCCCAGGGGACCCGGTGGTAACGATGCTGGGACCACGTGCGGCATCTCAGAAGAGCCTCGTGGAGCGCATCCGGCACGAGTACGGCCTCGACCAACCCGTTTACGTGCAATACTTACGTTTCGTGAGCGGCATCCTACATGGAAATTTCGGCAAGTCTTTCTTCTACCGCCAGCCCGTGATGAAACTGATTCTGGAGCGGCTTCCCATTACGATCGCCTTGGCGGTCTCGGCTATGATCATAGACTTGGTGATCGGCATCGCCGCCGGCACGATCTCGGCGATCAAACAGTATTCCATTGCGGACTACGTCGGGATGTTGATCGCCCTCGCTGGCGTCTCGATGCCCAGTTTCTGGCTGGCCCTGCTCCTGCAACTGGTGTTTGCTTACCGGCTCGGCCTGTTTCCCGTCTCTGGTTTCTCGGAGGGGCTGAGGTCCCTGGCGCTCCCGGCCCTGACTCTGGGTTTGTTAGGCTCCGCCTCCACTGCTCGGATGACCCGTTCCTGCTTGTTGGAAGTGCTCCGAGAGGACTACGTGCGCACCGCGCGGGCCAAGGGACTGCGCGAGCGGGTGGTCATCTTCCGGCATGCTTTCCGCAATGCCCTGATCCCTCTTGTGACTATGGAAGCCATCGGCTTCGGCGTTTACCTCACCGGGGTGGCCTTCCTGGAAATCGTCTTTGGCTTGCCTGGGGTGGGTAAACTTCTTCTGGACGCTACCTTTAACCGCGATTTATTCCTCATCCAAGGGGATGTGATGTTCTGTGCTTTCATTTTTTTGTTCGTCAACCTGGCTGTGGATATCCTGTACGCTTTCCTCGATCCGCGTATCCGCTATCAATAGTCGAAACGAGAGGGGTTGCTTGTGGAGAAGACAATGAAGTTCCGCGAAGAAAAGGCCCCGCGTACCTTTATCTCGGATGCCTGGGATCGGCTGCAGCGCAATAGGATGGCGATCGTCGGGCTCGTAGTCATCGTACTCCTGTTTGTGGTCGCCATCTGTGCCCCGCTACTTGCACCGCACGACCCCATAGAGCAACACTTGGAAGACAGTCACTCGCCGCCGGGGAGCAAGTACCCGCTGGGAGCAGATATTAAGGGCCGTTGCCTCCTCAGCCGGCTGATCTACGGCACCCGTGTTTCATTGTTAGTGGGCTTTTTGCCCCAGTTTCTCTCCCTGTTTGTGGCCGTGGTGATGGGGTTGGTCTCTGGGTATTACGGCGGCCGGGTAGATGACCTGATCATGAGATTAGCCGACGCCTTCTTCGCCTTCCCCAGCCTTTTATTTATGATGGCTCTGATGTTTGTCCTGGGACCAAAGGGGGGACTGTTGGGCATCATTTTGGGGCTGGGAGTGGTGGGCTGGGCTGGCCGGGCTCGCATCATGCGCGGGCAAGTGCTCTCCATCAAAGAGCGCGCCTACATCGAGGCCGCCCGGGCCGTGGGAGCCAGCGACCTGCGCATCATTTTCAGGCATGTGCTGCCCAATTGTCTGGCCCCGCTGATCGTGAGCACCACGATGGCCATCCCAGGAGCCATTATGACCGAGGCTGGCTTGAGTTTCATCGGGCTGGGTGTTCCCCCACCCACTCCTTCCTGGGGTGAGATGCTCTATTCCGGCAGACCCTATATTCGCACCATGCCCTGGCTCTCCATCTGGCCCGGCCTTGCCATTTTCATCACTGTGCTCAGTTTCAACCTCTTCGGCGATGGCCTGCGAGACGCCTTGGACCCATACTTGAAGCAGTGATTCTCCTCCATGAAGATCCGCGATAATCAACTCTACCTCGCCGATTGCAAGGCGATTGACCTAGTGCGTGAATACGGCTCTCCCCTCTACGTCTACGAGGAAGAGACCATCCGCCGCCAATATCACACTCTGGCACAGACAATCGCGTATCGCCCACTGCGCATCCTCTACGCCTGCAAAGCCAACACCAACCTGGCCATCCTGAAAATCCTACTGGAGGAAGGAGCGGGCATTGACGCCGTCTCGCCAGGGGAGGTTTTCCTCGCCCGCCAGGCCGGCTACCCGCCGGATCGCATCCTCTACACCGGCTACAATGCCAGCCAAGAGGAACTCGCCTACCTGGCGCGTGGGGGTGTGATGCTTAACCTGGACTCGTTCACGCAAATGAGGCATTGGGCGCGGCTGAAACCCGGGGCCAGGGTATCCGTCCGCATTAACCCTGGGGTGGGCAGTGGCCACCACCAGTATGTGGTCACTGCTGGGGAGCATAGCAAATTCGGCATTGACCGCCGCCAACACGAGGAAATCAAGTCCCGGGCCAAAGAGGAGGGACTGACCATCATTGGCTTGCAAAGCCATATCGGCTCGGGCATCCTGGATGCAGAGGTCCTCCTCGAGGCTATGGCCTTGCTCTTAGAGACCGCGCGCCATTTCCCTGACCTGGAGTTCATTGACATCGGGGGCGGACTGGGTGTTCCCTATCGGCCCGGCGAAGAGCCGCTGGACATCGCGGAATTCGGACGTCAGGTGTCGGCTATCTTCTCTGATTTCTGCGCCTCCTACGGGCGAGAACTGACTCTGATGCTCGAGCCGGGACGTTATTTGGTTGCCGAGTCCGGCTACCTCTTGGTTACAGTGAACGACATCAAACACACGCCGAATAGGACCATCGTGGGCGTGGACTCTGGCTTCAATCATTTGATCCGTCCCGTGCTATACGGGGCATATCACCCGATCATCAACGCTTGCCGGGTAGAGGGGGAGAAACACGTGGTTACAGTGGCCGGCAACATCTGTGAGAACGGCGATATCTTCGCCCAGCAGTGCGCTCTGCCGCCCACAGAGGAAGGCGATATCCTGGCCATCACCCACGCTGGAGCCTACGGCTTCTCTATGGCCAGCCGCTACAACTCGCGACCCCTGCCGGCAGAGGTACTGGTCAAAGGCTCCCAGAGCCGTCTCATCCGGCACAGAGAGAGCCTGGATGACCTACTTCATAGACAAACCAATCTGTAGGGGCGGGGTTCACCCTGCCCAAACCAACCTAGGGGCAGGCCTCGCGCCCGCACAACGTAGGGGGCAGGTCTCGCGCCTGCACAACGTAGGGGGCAGGTCTCGCGCCCACACAACGTAGGGGGCAGGTCTCGCGCCTGCACAACGTAGGGGCGGGCCTTGTGCCCGCCCAAGAAGGAGTCTAAACAATGACAGAAAACATCCGCACTATTCACTACGGCCTCGGACCCATCGGGGCGGCCATCGCCCGCCTCGTGACCCAACGACCAGGATTCACCATCGTCGGTGGTATTGACATTGACCCCGCCAAGGCGGGTCGTGATATAGGCGAGGTCATCGGCCTGGACGCCCCGCTGGGTGTTACCGTCTCCGATCAGCCCGGAGAAGTCCTGGCCAGCAGCCAGGCAGACATCGTCGTACACTCCACCGGCTCTTTTCTGAAACAGGTGCAGCCACAGCTCCTGGAAATCATCGCTGCGGGCCTGGACATCGTATCCACCTGCGAAGAACTATCCTATCCTTGGATGCAACACCCAGCGCAGGCTTACGAACTGGACCGGGTCGCTCGCCAACACAAGGTTACCGTGGTGGGCACGGGCGTCAACCCAGGGTTCATCATGGACACCTTGCCCATTGCCCTCACCGCGGTTTGTCAGGAAGTGCGGCGCATCCGGGTGCAACGCATCGTGGACGCCTCTCAGCGCCGCCTGCCGCTGCAGAGGAAGATCGGCGCCGGGCTGACGGCAGAGGAATTTGCCGCCCGAGTGGAGACGGGCACCGTGAAGCACGTCGGTCTCCCAGAATCGGTGGCCACCATCGCCGATGCCCTGGAGTGGAGATTGGACCGCATCGAGGAGACCATCGAGCCACTGATTGCCGATCGCCCCCTGAAGAGCAAATATATCGAAGTGCAGCCTGGCCAAGTAGCGGGCTTACAGCAAATAGCGCGCGGCTGGAAAGGAGACGAAGCGGTTATCACCCTCGACCTGCGCATGCAGATCGGCGCTGAAGAGGCCGGCGATTCCGTCTTCATTGAGGGTACACCAAACCTGGAGATGGTGGTGAAAGGCATCCACGGTGATGTGGCCACAGCAGCCATCGTGGTCAACGCCATCCCACGGGTGATGAAGGCCCCACCCGGTTTGTTGGCTATGAAAGACCTGCCTCCGGCCTGTGCACCTGGCAAGAACCAGATGGGATTTTGATAAAATTGGGAAAGGGAAGGATCAATATGAGAGTATTCATTTCCGCCGATATGGAAGGCATCTCTGGGGTGGTCGCCTCGCCACAGACAGAAATGGGGGATAAGGAATACGACCGGGCACGCAAACTGATGACCGCGGAGGTCAACGCCGCCATTGAAGGGGCGCTGGCTGGCGGTGCAAACAAGATCGTGGTCAACGATTCCCACGGCTCTATGCGCAACATCCTGATCGAGGAACTGAACCCTGCCGCCACTCTCATCAGCGGCGCACCTAAGCCCCTGAGCATGATGCAGGGCATAGACGAAGGCTTCGATGCTGCCTTCTTCGTTGGTTACCATGCCCAGTCCGGCACAGCCTATAGCGTTTTGGATCACACCTACTCCAGTATCGTCTATCAGGTCAGCCTAAACGACCGGCCGATGGGCGAGACCGGGCTCAACGCAGCCCTGGCCGGCTATTTCGGGGTGCCGGTGGTGTTACTGACAGGTGACAAGATGGTGGTGGAAGAGGGCAAAGCCCTGCTCGGGCCAACGTTGGAGGTCGTGGCGGTCAAGGAAAGTTACAGCCGCGTGGCAGCCAAATGCCTGCCGCCTCAAGTGGTCCGCGACCAGATCAAGGCGGCGGCTCAGCGGGCGCTACAGGCGAAGGCGGTTCCTTTCACCATCCGCCCTCCCATCACACTGACCATTGACTTCACCTCCAGCGCCCATGCCGATAAGGCAGAACTGATCCCCGAGAGCAAACGGGTCGGCGGCCGGCGGATCCAATACACCCACCACGATTATCTGACCCTCTACAAAGTCTGGCGGGCGATGCTGATATTAGCGAGCCAGTAGGCATCTGTGAGGATGACTTAGTGAAGCGTTCGGCTCACCGGGTCGGTCGAAGCGCAAACTGCTGGGTGCTTATGCCAAATGACATACAAGCGATAGAAGGAACCCAACGATGAGCAATTTGATTGTAAAAGCGATCCTGGGCCTGGCTTTTTGGATACTATGTCTGGCCCTCATCTTGTTTGTATCGGCCGGATCCCTGGGCTTCTGGCAAGCCTGGGTCTTCCTGGCCGTATTCTCGGTTTGTACTATCCTCATAACCGCGTATTTGATCCAATACGATCCGATCTCACTCCCCAAACACCGCATCCGCCGCCATCCCGGGCTTGAGTAACCCTCCCGGGTTGGGCAGGCGAATCTTGACCGCATAGACGGTATTGACCCGCTCTTCCTTGGTGGCCACGTTGCGCGGCGTGTACTGCGCCTCATCCGCAATGTGCACCACCTGCCCCTCGAACTGCCGCTGCGGGTAACTGTCCACCGTTATGTAAATCTTCTGCCCGAGATGTACCTCGCCCAGCCGGGTCACCGGCACGTAAACCACCAGGTCCACCTGGCTCAAATCCGCAACGGTGAGCAGGGTTACGCCAGGCATCGCCGTCTCCCCGACGTGGATCGTGCGCTCCACCACCGTGCCATGCACCGGCGCGCGGATAGTCAGGCGCTCGAGCGTGGTCTGGGCCAGGCGGAGTTGTGCCTGCGCCAGCGCGGTGTTCGCCTCGGCAACGGCCACTTCCTCCGCCGTCGCCCCGGCCAGCAAATCGTCCAATTCCGCCCCCGCCACTTGCACCGCCGCCTCGGCTACGCGATACTTGCCCTCTGCCTCATTTGCTTTGGCTTGCAGAACCAGGGGCTTCTCCAGCATACCTCGAAGGTGCTGCGAAGCAACTTGGGCGGCGCGTTCGTCCGCACGTGCGGCTTCCAATGTGGCCTTCGCCGCCTCTGCCTGCAATTCTAACACCTGCCGCTCGGTGCTGTTCCATTCCGCGTGGTCCGCGGCGTAACGAGCCCGATAGTAATCCGCTTCTGCCATTTGTACGTTCTGGGCAGCGAGAGCCACCTGCGCCTCCGCCTGTAGGATCTGCTCCTGCAAAGCCTGTGGTTCACGCAAGGCGCGAAGCGCCGCCTGCCACGCGGCATAAGCCCCATCTCGTTCCGCCTTGGCCATCGCCAATTGCGCCTGCTTCGCTGCCACTTCCTCGGTTCGCGGCCGGGCCCTAACCACGGCCAGGTCTGCTTGTGCCGTGTCCAACGCGGCTTGCGCCTGGCGGACGTTGGATTGCAGGGTGTTGCTATCGAGTACAACCAGCACCTGCCCCGCGGTGACTGGATCTCCCGCCTGCACAGACACTTGCGAGACGTAGCCCTGGAATTCAGAGGCAAGGCGAATCTCCTCGACCTGGATGACCCCCGAAGCCTCCAGCGGGCTGTGGACGGAGTTCGTGGCAACAACCTTAGACGCGGGCAATGGGGAGGAAGCGCCTGAACCCGCCGCTACAAAGGCAACGTCGGCGGGCATCCCCGGCTTGAGCAACCCCTCCTCGTTGGACAAGCGTATTTCCACACCATAGACCGTGTTCACCCGCTCCTCTTTGGTGGCCACGTTGCGCGGCGTGTATTGTGGCTGATCGGCGATGCGCACCACCTGCCCCTCGAAAGTGCGTCCGGGAAAGGCATCCACCGTCACCAGCACCTTCTGGTTAAGTGCCACCTCACCGAGATGATTTTGGGCCACGTACACTGTCAATTTCAGCTCGGCCAGATTGGCCAGCGAGAGCAGCGTGCTACCCGGTGCCACGATCTCGCCGGTATGTACCGCCCGCGAGAGGACGATGCCATCCACTGGGGCACTGATGACCATTTCGTCGCGTTGCGCCAGGAGCGCATCCAGTGCCGCGCGTGCCTGTGCCACCCGCGCCCGGGCGGCGGAGAGTTGCTCTTCGCTGGCTCCGGCCCGGTAGGCATCTATTTGCGCTTGTGCTGCCTCCACCGCCGCGGCGGTCTGTGCTACGGTTGCCTGGGCCGCATTCACTGCCGCGTCCAACTCCTGGGGATTTTCCCGCACCGCGCGCCAATGTGCCAGTTGCGCCTTGGCTTCTTCCAGGCTAGCGCTGGCTGCGTTAACCCCGGCCCACGCTCGCCACCAGTCGTATGGCGCGGACTCCAACTCACTTGGGATTTTCGGTGGCGGCACGGGATAGGGCCAGTCGCGAATCTGACCCTGCGTGTATTCCAAGGTATCCTTGGCTATTTCTGCCGCATCTTTCAGCGCCACTGCGCTCTGCAGGCGATATTCGGCTGCTTCCACCTGGATCTCCCCCACGGCGATCTGCATCTCCAACTCCTGAGGGTTGTCGCGGAGCCCCCGTGCATCTGTCAACGCCTGCAATGCAGCCTGATGGGCTGCCTTGGCCTGCGCCAAGCGCGCTTCGGCCACGGCGATCGCACCCGGCCGAGCGCCAGCCTCCAACTGCCGCAAGGCAGCCTGGGCTACCGTCCATTGCGCCTGGGCCACGGCGATCTGGGCCTCCAGCAAAGTTGTATCCAACTCCACCAGTCTCTGCCCGGCCCGCACGCTTTCTCCCTCCGTTACGTAAACTGCTGCCACCCTGCCCCCCTGAGAGGAAGACAGGGCGATCTCCTCCGCGGTGATGACGCCGGACGCATCCGCATCACCTGGCCACGTGCTCGTCTGCATACCAAAGCCGAATCCCGCCCGTGTGGAGAAGAGCACGGCCACTGCCACCAATATGGCCAAAATCAGGCCCACCAGCCTGAGCCCACGTTTTCTCATCTACACACTCCCTCCCGTTTGGATACTCGAAGAAAGAACTGTGCGATCCTCGTTCTCTCGCACATTGGATATGAACACGTCCTCAAGCGAAGGGGCGATCCAATTCAAACTCTGCACGGCGAGGCCCGCATCGCTCAGGAAAGAGGCGATGGCCGGCTTCGCTTCCTGGGCATCTGGCACCACCACATGCACCTGGGCACCATACAGCGCCACCTCATCCAACGCCAGCAAGCCCTGTTGCTGGGCCTGGCGCAACGCCCGCACCACAGCCTCTGCATCAGCGCCAGCGATCTCTATCACCTGGCCACGCATCTGCTGGGATTTCAACTCCGAAGGTGCACCTAATGCCATCAGCCGCCCATTGTGAATGAAACCAACGCGCTGGCAATGCTCCGCCTCATCCATGTAGTGTGTGGTGACGAAAACGGTTACCCCCTGCTGCGCCAAACCATAGATCAACTCCCAGAACTGGCGGCGCGAGACCGGATCGACGCCCGCGGTCGGTTCGTCCAGGAAGACGAGTTCCGGCCGGTGCAAGATGGCGCACCCCAGGGCCAAGCGTTGCTTCCATCCACCGGAGAGGTGTGACGTCAGTTCGTTTTCGCGGCCACGCAGCCCCGCCATCGCCACGACCTCATCCTTGCGCTGTGCCAATTCCCTGGGCCTCAGACCATACACTCGCCCATAGAAGAGGATGTTTTCCGCAGCGGTCAGGTCTGGGTACAAAGTGAACAACTGCGACATATAACCGACGCGCGACTGCATAGTCTTGGCTTCCCTCGTCACGTCGTATCCCAACACCATGGCTTTGCCACTCGTGGGGCGCAGAAGGCCCAGCAGCACTCGGATGGTGGTGGTTTTGCCCGCACCGTTGGGCCCCAAAAAGCCGAATATCTCGCCGCGTGAGACCTCGAAACTGATATGGTCCACGGCGGTGAAATCCCCGAAACGCTTGACCAGGTCCTCCACCACGATCGCCGGTGTTGTGCTCATGAGCATACTGCTTGGCCTCCCGTCTGGCGGCCCTGGCGGCGGATGAGTGAAACGAAGGCCTCCTCCATACGGGGCTCGATGGCCCGCATCCCGCTGACCGTGATCCCCTTTGCTTCCAGGGCGGCCTGGATCTCCGGCGCGCGCCGTCGCACGTTGTCCACAAAGATGTGTAGCAAATCCCCGTAAGTCTGCACTTCCAGCACGCCCTCCAATGGACGGACCACTTCCCTGGCGGCATACAAAGCCGAGGGCCGCAGTTCAAGCAACTCGCCCGGCACCATGCGTTTGATCGCCTGGGGCGTATCACAGGCAATCAGCCGGCCCTCGTACATCAGCCCCACGCGGTGGCAGCGCTCTGCTTCGTCCATATAAGGCGTGCACACGAAGACCGTCAGTCCTTTCTCCGCTCTCAGATCCGATAGGAGGTTCCAGAACTCTCGTCGCGACACCGGGTCCACGCCCAACGTCGGCTCATCCAGGAATGCTATTTCCGGCTCATGCACCAGCATACACGCCAGAGCCAATTTCTTCTTCATCCCGCCCGACAACTGCGCTGCCAGACGGTTTTGGAATGGCTCCAGTCGTGCAAAGCGCAACAAGCGCGGGATGCGCTCCTCTTGCTGTGCCTGGGTTAGTCCATGCACTCTGGCGAAAAAAGCCAAGTTCTCCCGCACGCTCATATCGCCGTACAGCGCGAATTGCTGTGGCATATAGCCGGCCCGCTTGTGTATCTGATGGAACTCCCTCACCGTATCGAAGCCAGCGACCCGGGCCTCACCCCTATCCGGCCTGAGCAAGCCGTTCAACAGGCGCAACGTGGTCGTCTTGCCTGCGCCATCTGCCCCGAGCAGGCCGAAAGTCTCCCCATGTCGCACCAAGAGGTCCACGCCATCTACCGCCCGGACCAGGCCATTCTTTTGCCGGCTGCGGAAAGATTTGCACAGCCCATGGGCTTCGATTACGTATTCGCTCATGCCAGCCTCATCCCATCGGATGATTCAGCGGCCACTCACTCCAACCGTTCCTTGAATGAGAACGCGCTCAGGACAAAAACTACTACGCCATAGATAAGCAACACCCACACTTGCTGCCGGAAGAAGTAAAAGCCCACGCCCTTGGTCATGATACCCCGCGCGATCTGCAAGAAATGAGTTACCGGCAGCAAATCCCCGGCCCAGCGAACAAGGGCGGGCATCTGGGAGCGGGGAAAGATGTAGCCTGAGAGCATCATGCCCGGCAACAGGATCAGCGCCGAGAGTTGCTGGGCCTGCCTTTGATTGGTGGACACCGTGCTCACCAAAATGCCCAGCCCCAGCGACGAGAACACATACAGCAGCGACATCCAGAAAAAGAGACCCAGGCTGCCCTTAAAAGGCACACCAAACCAAAACACGCCCAAGGCTAGGATAGTGCCCATATTGAAGAAAGCGATTAAGATGTTGGGCAGTATCTTGCCCAACATAAGTTCCCAGGGCCGTATGGGTGTGACCAACACTTGCTCGATGGTGCCCAATTCGCGCTCACGCACGATAGCCAGGGCGGTCAACATCACCGTCTGCTGTTGCAGGATGAGGGCTACCATGCCAGGCACCATAAAGACAAGCGAGCGGATGTCAGGGTTATAGAGCACGCGCGTGCGCACGTCCAGTGGTGCGAGGGAGGAACTTTGCCCTTGCAATCCAGAGCGCTCCAGTTTTTCGGTCAGCAGATCCACAGCATGAGCCTGCCCCACAGTGACGGCGGCGTTGAAAGCCGATTGCACCGTCATAGCATCGGAACCATCCACCACCACGAGGGCTTGCGCGTTGCCACGCTCGACAGCCGCGGCAAAGTCGGCGGGGATTACGATCGCCACACGGGCCTGCCCCTCGTCAATCGCCTTGATCGCCTCCGCCTCGCTCTGCACGTAATACTCAATGTCGAAAAACCCGGATGTCTCCATCGCCTCCAGGAACTGCCAACTGCGCTGGTCGCGACTGTTATCCACCACCACGGTAGGGATGTGATCTACCTGCATCTCCACGGCATAGCCGAACAAAAAGAGGAGGACTACCGGCAAAATAAGTACGATAGCAAGGGTGCGCCGGTCGCGTAGGGTCTGAATGAATTCTTTCTGGATAATCGCCCCAAGTCTCTGCCACATAGAAACCCCCTAAGCCCGTAACCCATCGAATAGTATGTCTGCCACTAGTTCTGCCTGTTGGCGACGTCGCTCCGCCGAGGGCATAGGTTCGAGTTCCTGCACGTAAGGCATGGCCAAGTAGATGACCATGCCCATCACCATGCGCGCCACATCGTGGACATCACAGGGACGTATCACCCCTGCAGCGATGCGCGCTCTCAAGTAATCCTCAATCCGGGCGATGATCTTCTGCGCCCCAGGGAGGAGGTAACCGTGAAAACCGTAGCCCTGATCCCAGAGCGCGGTCAATAGACCACGGATCACTACCACGTTCTCGCCGATGACCGTCAACAAACGCTCAATGGCATTGACGATACTGGTTCGGTCATCTCCATTGGATGGCGGCTCAGGCACAATGGCCGCGAGTTTATCCTGCACCATACTCGCCAGAGCCATAAGCAATTCCCCTTTGCTGGCGAAGTAGTTATAGATCGTGCCCTCCGACACGTCCGCTGCCTGCGCGATCTCGCGCGTGGTGGCCTTCTCGAAACCCTTGCGGGCAAAAACCCGCGCTGCCCCCTCCAGGATGCTCTGACGCCGCTCACCCATACGCCGGGCGCGACGCTCCTCGCTCGTGTTCACCACCGCAAACCTCCCCCGAATAATTGAGTGAGCACTCACAAAATGAGTGAATGCTCACTCAATAATACCACACCTGCGCCGATTTGTCAAATGCCGTTAGGCGCGTGAATGCACCGCGCTCGCCACCCCCATCCCCATGAGGAGGAACGCCAACAGAAACATCACATTGGTGATACCAATGAGGTCGGCCAAGCCCCCCGCTATGGGCAAAGGCAGCGTATTGGCCAGATTGGTCAGGGTGGATTGCGTGGCCAAAACCCGACCCCGCATATCCGCTGGCGGGTGTTCCTGCAAGATAGTCCTAGTGGGCACCAGAACCAGTGCTAACCCAAGGCCCAGGCCCATCCCACCCATCAGTAGTAGGGGTATCACCCGCCAACCCCACTGGTGCATAAACGGAAAGCAACTTAGCGAGAGCCCGAAACAGATTAGGCCGGCGCTCACCCATGTGATCTGGCTCCAGCGCTGTTTCCGACGATTCAGCAGCACCAAACCCACACCAAAGCCCACTCCCGCGGGAACAGCCATATAGGCGATGCTGGATACCCTCACCCCTAACACCCGTGATGCCAACCCTGGGGCTAGTGCGCTCAATAAGATAGCGGTAGCAGAAACCGCCACCGAGCAGATCGTGGCCAACGTTACAGCCCGATTGTGGGCGATGAAATGCCACCCCTCGCGCAGATCAGACCAGACAGCGGACAGGGAGCGCCCAGACGGTGAGAATGAGAAAGACCGATGGGGCAAGCGGCTGGCGATGATGGTAGCCACCGCGTAGAGCACTACACCCGCCATCCCCACGGCCGCTGGCCCAGACACTGACAACAGTAGCGGCGTCAGAACCACCACACCCAACCCTTGCGAACCAAGGGCAAACAGGCTGCTCAAGGAATTCAGTCTCACCAGTGTGGTCTCGTCCCCGGCCAAGCGGGGCGCGATGGCTGCCTGGGCGGGGCTGATAAACTGTGCCAGTGCGGATAGGGCAAAGCAACTCAGATAAATCCCCGCCAGCACCAAAGGGTGGGTTACGTCCTGGACGGCGAGCACAAAACACCCCGCCGCCGCTATCCGCAGCGCATTGGCCATCACCAGCACCATCACTCGGTCCCGGCGGTCCACCACCACGCCGGCCACCAGGCCGAACAGTAGCCCCGGCAAAGTGGACGATAGAATCGTCCACGCTACCCGCATGGTAGAGCTGGTCATCTCTTCCACCACAGCCACGGCGGCGAAGACGATCGCGTACGTGGCCGTGTCGGCCGCGAACTGTGCACCTAAGAGCCGCCGCAACCATTGCCATCTGACAGCCGGGCTGCCACCTAAGAGATGCGGGTCCAATGAAGACCCGCCTTCGGGGAAGCGATGCTCCCTCATGATATTATGTTCTGCCAAGATACTCCTTTTCCCAGATCTCCTGACTGAACTCGCCGAAATCTACCCCGTAGGCGACCAACCCCTTATAATACTCCTCGTCTTCCAGAGCCTCTTGCGCCGCCTCGTCCTCCGGCTCGGGGCCATAGCGGTCAATGAGTTCCCGATACATCCGGTAGTGATCGCGAATAGGGCAGGTGCGAAGCCAGTTCCCCTCCCTCAGCGGCTCCTCTCGACCGTAGCCGTAGTTGTATTGCCATTGGCGGATGGCCTGGAAGAAGGGGGCTTCCCACAGGTCGTTTAGCGTGCCTCCCCGCGCGTATACATCGTGGATATTGGCCACAGAATAGGGTGCGAACACACAAGGCATGACTTTGCCATTCCAGTCAATGTAGATGTAGCCTCCCTCTCTGCCAGCCGAGATGCAGCCTTGCACCAACGGCCCCTCGTTCCAGAAGTCAATCAGCACGATCTGCCGTTTTTCAATGACTTCCCAAGTGCGCCGCCATAACTCGACCCGCTGCCCAGGGGTGGGCATAAGGTCCAGGGTATAACTGCGGCCAATGGGCATATAGTGAAAGATAAACCCATAGAACGCCCCCTGCTCGCCGAAGAAGAAATCCAGGAACTCATCGGAGAGGATTTCCTCGCAGTTGAAGCGGGTGGCAGTGATAGAGATGCCGAAGGGCACTCCAGCCTCGCGCAGGTTGGCCATGGCCTCCAGGATGCGGTCGAAGACCCCTGCTCCACGGCGCTCGTCGGTGCGTTCCCGGAGGCCCTCCACAGAGATGGCTGGGGTGAGAGTGCCCGCCCGCGCCATCCGCGCTGCCATCTCTTTGTCAATCAGCGTGCCGTTGGTGTACATCAGGAACATGCAATCGGAATGCTTCTCCACCGCGTCTAAGACTCCCTTGCCGTCGGACCGGTAGGCCAGAGGCTCACCCCCAGAGATGACGATGAAGCGACAACCCCACAGTTCCTTGGCCTCCTCTATGATGCGGTCGAAGATGGGCCAGGGCAATTTGGCTGGGCTGGGGCCAGAATTGGCATAACAGCCCACGCAGTTCAGATTGCACGCCTTGCCCGGGCTCACCGTCACGAACCAAGGGGGATTGCAGCCGTATTTGTCCTTGAAACGCTGCTGGATAGATAACTGCCCGGGCCCGAACAGTACGGGCACGACCACATTGATGATCCCGCGGGTCATCTCTGGAGAGAGGTTCTTTTGTCTCAAGGCCTGGTCCAGGGTATGGAAGAGGGCCAGGCCCATTAGGCCCCGCTGCTGGGCGATCTTGCGCCAAGCCGGCGGAACGCGCTCGTTTCTCTCCAGATTGGCCCGCAGCCGCCCATCCACAAAACGGACGACAGGCTCCCGCAGGGTGTCATTGTGGAGCAGGGAGTTGGCGGCTGCTAACAGGGCCCCGCCAGCGCGAGTAGACAGCAATCTCCCTGCCAACTGCACGGCATCCATATTAGCACCTCCCTCTGCACTCGTGTTTTCCCGACGTCTTCTCCCGCTATGTTGTCCCGCAGTTGTACTGCGGGAGCGTCTGCAGCCGCGCGGCAATGCAACTGCCGCTGAACCCAGTGTATGACTGCCACGCAACACCGGCCCCATCTGCGCCAGAACTGGTTCTTAACGCATCGAAGGGCTAAGAGTGCCCTGGCGCATGTGCTCGGAGCGCTTAGTCAGCCCTTCCACGTATTCCACAACCCCCACTTCCACACCAAGAGCCTCTGCTATCTCAGCAGGCTCTTTTCCTGCCTCTAACCGCCACAGTATGCGGTCCAATAATTCGTACGGTACTCCTACCGCGCCCTCATCGGTCAGCCCAGGGATGAGGTCTGGAGAGGGGGGCTTCTCGATGATCTGGTGTGGGAGATCCAAGAAAGCAGCCAGTTGCCTGACCTGGGTCTTATACAAGCCAGCGATGGGCGCGATGTCCGCCGCAGAGTCCCCGTGTTTGACGAAGATGCCCACCGACCGCTCCGTCTTATTGACCGTGCCCAGCACCAGTAGGTTATGCAGTTCCGCATAGTAGTAGAGCAAGACCATCCTCAGCCGCACCTTCACCCGGTGATAGGCCACTGCTTGGTTCAACCAGGGGCCCTGCAGGCCACGGGTGCCCACCATAATGGCGGAAAAAGGCGTCTGCCCAGGGCCTAATTGCTCATTCAGAGCAGCATAGTAATGCTGCACCACCCTCTCCCGCCACCGCCGCCACGGCACCACCCACAGGGGGACCTGCCGGTAGATGCCGATGCGAGCCAATAGCCCGGTCAACCCCACCTTCTGGCAGCGGACGCCGAGTTGGGTGGCGAATTGGCGGGCGTGGCGTTCGTGGACGGGGTCGCTGTCACGGTCGGGCATCAATAAGGCCATTACCCGTTGAGCCCCCAGGGCGCGAGTAGCCAGTGCTGTCACCACCGCCGAATCAATCCCTCCGCTCAAGCCCACGATGGCCCCCTCGCGGTCGAGAGCATCCACGCTCTGGCGGATGAAGGCTTCGATAGTCTCGGCCACTTCGACGGCGTCGATCGCCAATTCATCGCTCATGCCGACAGCGCCTCCCTTCGGCAGGCTAGTTCCACTGAGTGCCTCTACAATGGCATCTTGTAAACGCGGTAGCGCTTGTACTCCTCAGCCCCAAAGTGAGCGGCCAGGGTTGCCACCCTGTCGTTCTCCTCTGCGTTGAGCGATAGATCCACCCACTCGTAACCCCGCCTGACGGCTCGCTCGGCGATTCTCAGGAGCAGAAGTGCCTCCAGACCGCGGCCTTGGTACTCCTCCAGCACCCCGGCGATCTTGAAACTGAGCACCTTGACCCGACGCAAGTACCACCAGGCCTTCAGTTTGTTCAGGCCATCCAGTCGCCCGTTGAGATGAATCAGAACCTGGTTGAAGTCCGGGAAAGCGATGGCCATTCCCACCGTCCGGCCATCCACTTCGCCGAAGAGGGCGAAGGCGGGGTCTATGATGGGGCGCAACTCCTCCGCGAACTCTTTCAGTTCCTCCTGCTCCCAAGGGATGTGATCGGGCATCAGGCCTATGGTGGCGTCGTACAACTGGCCCACTAGTGCTACTTCGTGCTCCCAATTGGCCAGATTCGCCTGGCGGATAGAGAAGCGCGTCCTTCGCTCCGCGGCCTCAGCAAGGCGACGGAGACGTAGGGGGATGTTCCCGTCTTTATCCAGGAAATCGGAGGCAAACAGGCGCCGCGCCAGCGAATCGTCGTGTTTGACCATGCCGAAACGTTCCACAAACTCCCGATAGTAGGATGGGCTATGAGCGCATAGCATAGGCGGCGGGCAATCGGCTCCGGACACCAGGATGCCGCGCTCGCGATCGCGGTGAAAGTTGATCGGCCCGCGCAGTTCGGTCATGCCCCGTGCTCGCACCCAATCCCGGGCGGTGGAGAGAAGTGCCTCGGCGGCCTCGTAATCGTTCAGGACCTCGAAAAAGCCGAAGAAACCAACCCGCTGCTGGAAGTACTCGTTGAAACGATGGTCAATAAAAGCGGCGATCGTGCCCACCGTGCGGTCATCGCGGCGGGCGATGTATCGGGCCACGTCGGCGATCTGGAAGAAACGGTTCTGGTCCGGATCCAGTTGCGCTTCCCGCTCCTTGAGGATGGGCGGCACCCAGTTCTTATCCCCACGGTACACTACCCAGGGGAAAGTGGCCATCTCGTGAAGGTCTTTTTTGTTCTGGACTTGGCAAATACGCAATTCGCTCATCTCACCTCCTTGACTTCGTCTCCACATACATATTATACGCACGCCGTCTATCTTACCAAGTCTGACTTGCGCCAACAGATCGTTACTGGAGTAGCGAGCGTCATTTTGGAGGCTGATGCTTCTAAGGTGGGGTTTTCTTCTACGTGGATGAGCGATCGCTTCCTTCTCACCTCTGTCCTTGGGCTGGATCAGCGCTGACCTGGGCGCCTCGGGTCCAGAGGATGCCTGCGATCCGTTGGCCTGTTGCAGCTCGTTGTGAACAGCGCGCCGATAGTAGCGAGCAACACAGCACCTGCCATACGCGCTGTCGTCATAACACCAGCAACACGGACGCGCTCACGAATAAAATCCCAGGAGAACAACCAGGAGAGAGATAATTCGGGCACGCCCCATCTCAGGACAGCTGCAGCCCAGGTCAGGCCAGCACCAAAGCCGAGGAGAAGAACGTGGTCACCTGGATGCAAACGCCCTTCTTCCACTGCTTCGCAGAGAGCAATAGGAATGGAGGCAGCGGAAGTGTTGCCATACTTGTGGATATTGACGAAAACTTTCTCCTCCGGCAATCCGAGTCGCTGGCAAATGGACTGCACGATGCGCATATTCGCTTGATGGGGTATCAACAACGCGATGTCGGCGGATGAGAGGCCAGCTAGAGTGAGAGCCTCGATTGCGGCCTGAGCTGGCTTGCTAATGGCGAACCTGAAGACTCGCTTTCCATCCATTTTTATGTGGTGCCATCCTCTATCCAGGACTTCCTGACAGAAGGGATATTTGCTGCCCCCGCCCGGCACGAATAGCGCATCGTAGTCAGCCCCGTCTGACCCCAGGTAGCAGGCGAGCAGGCCAGTGGATTCTTCACTGGCTTGCAGAACCACTGCCCCGGCTCCGTCGCCGAAGAGGACACACGTGTCACGATCCTGCCAATCAATGAACTTGGAGATGATCTCAGCACCGATGACTAACACATGTCGATACATGCCGGTGGCTATGAATTGTGTACCGACAGCCAGAGCATAGACAAAGCCCGAACAGCCGACTCGCAGGTCGAAGGCTGCAGCGTGCTTCGCTCCCAGGTGATGTTGGATCATACTTGCCGCAGCAGGAAGGAGATAATCTGGGGAGGAAGTGCCGACAATAATCAGGTCAAGTTCAGCGGGATCTAGGCCCGCGACTGCCAGGGCCGCTTTGCTGGCGGCGACGGACATCGTTGTCACCGTTTCATCGGAGGCTGCAATCCGTCGCTCTCGAATGCCTGTGCGGGAGTAGATCCATTCATCGCTGGTTTCCACAATTTTTTCCAGTTCTTGATTGGATAAGGTTCTCTCTGGAACGTACTTCCCCCAACCCGTGATGCGTGCATACTTCATTACACAACCCCCTCCCGAACTCGTAGTCCTTTTCAGTATGAAACTCCAGCGGTATGACCTTCAGCCTCTTGTCGCCTGCCAGAGAAACAGCGCGAACAGCAATAGAAATAGCGGAACCAGCCACATTGTTCTGCCATAACTTCGCAGTGTGCCGAACGAGTTCCGGATACAGTACACTCCATACCAGAGCAGAAACGACAAAACACCTGCCATGACGGCCTTTGACTCTGGCGGTAGGCTGGCAAGCCTCTCGTCCAGCCAATCGGCTGCAATCCGACAAAAGATGTAAATAAAAGCAGCAATGACAATGGCTACAAGCGCGATACTTGCCTCGCTCATTTGACAGCCCAAGAGGTGCATTCTGTTCGGTAAGACTGGCTATCCCCTTGCCCACCGGGTGTGTGACCGGTCATCGCCAATCGGAACGCATGATGGATAGAAGCAACCACAGGCCGAGGGCAGCTGCTACCGCGAATCCAACGACACTTAACCGGAAACCCCAGACCTCACCAGGAGCGTAGGCCGGTATGAGCAGAGCCAAGCTGACGATGAACGAGGCGACCAGTACACTGACTGCCAGGCGATTGGCCAGTCGGTCCAGGCGGCTAAGCGCCTTCTCTTGCCCCTTGAGATTCAATGTGAGCTGAAACTCCCCTCTTTCCATCTGGTCAAGGAGGCGAGGGCCTCGCTGCGGCAACTCGGTCCACAATTCACTCCAATCCAGTACACTTTGGGCTAGCTTTTTCCCCCAGTCACGTGGGAGGAACATTTGTCTGATCAGCCGGTCCACGTAAGGCCGGCTAACCTCAAAGATGTCGAAATCCGGATCCAATTGCAACCCCAGCCCTTCCATCATAGCCAGGGTCTTGCCCAGAAGCCACCATTGAGTAGGGAGGCGCAGATGGTGTCGGAAGGCAATAGGAGTCACCTCATCCATAACCTGGCGCGCCCGGATCTCTTTCAACGGGAGTCCATAATACTTCGTCAATAGCCTCTGTATGTCGCGTTCCAGGGTCATACGATCTATATGAGGCGGTGCTGCCCCCACATGTACTAGTTCGCCAACAATCTCCCCCACATTCAGTTGCACAGCCGCAGTGTAGAGGCGAACCAGCTGCTCCCTATCCCGTGGAGTCAGGTAGCCTACCATACCGAAATCCATGGCCCCGATCACCCCGCCATCCATAACGAAAAAGTTGCCGGGATGGGGGTCAGCGTGAAAAAATCCGTCTTCTAACACCTCTTTGATGATGATACGGGCACTATTCAAAGCGACCTGGTGGCGATCAAGCCCGGCTGCGTCAAGTGCCCCAATGTCATTGATCTTGATACCCCTGATGCGCTCCAGAGTCAGAACTTTTTCTGTCGTATGGTCCCAGTAAACCCTTGGTATGTAAAGAGCCGCTTCGTCGGCAAAGTTCTGACGGAAGCGGTCAGCATTCCGGCCCTCTGACAGGTAGTTCATCTCATTGCGTAGGGTGTTCACGAAATCTTCCACGATCTCTGGCAATTCGTAGAACTCGCTTAGAGGAGTGTACTTTTGGGCCCGTTGTGCTAGATCGCGCAGGATTTCCAGGTCCACATTAACGATCTCCTCAATCGCGGGCCGTCGGGCCTTGACCACTACCTCCTCACCACTCTGCAAAGTTGCACAGTGCACCTGCCCTAACGAGGCAGCAGCCACAGGCTGGCTTTCGAAGGAAGCAAAAATGCGATCCAAAGCACCAAGTTCTTCCTCGATTTCCGCTTTGACCATCTCCCATGGTGCAGGCGGTACTGTGTCTTGCAGACGGATCAACTCCGCCAGATAGGGAGGCGGGATCAGATCCGGGCGTGTACTTAAGATCTGTGCAAATTTGATGAACGTCGGTCCTAATTCCTCTACAGCCATCCGCAGCCGCTGGGGGATAGAACGCTTATCTTGTTCCACCGCTCCTGCCCGCTTTGGTAGCTTTAGATAAGGTGCCAGGCCCAACTCATCTACCAGAGCACCCAAACTATGTTTGGCCAGAATGGCCACAATCTCGCGGTACCGGCGCAGATGCCTTCGTGTCTGTCCTATCCCTCGCATGGCTGCCCTTCGGTGATACCACTTTTGTCCTGGATGCGCCCCATGACTCTGCCCACAAAGCCTGCTGGCGGAACAGCCCCAGCGGGCTCGGCGAGAAGCATCGCAACGCGTTCCATGGCGTCCCTGTACTGCTGGCAGGCCAAACACCCCTGCATGTGTATTCTCAGATCAGCCACTTGCGCGGGCGGCAGTTCACCATCCAGGTCCAATGACATCAACTCTCTGGCCACGGAACAGAGCATGGCTAAGCCCTTCGCCGTGTCGCCCGAAGGCGAGGAACGCCCAAGCGTGTGCGTAACGCCCGCCGGATTGCAGGAAGAGCGGAGATAGTAGCGCCCTCTCCGGCAGCGATACACTCCGCCACTTTGGTAAAACCGGATATCAGGTTGACATCGTTGTCCAGCATTGGCTTGAGTAACACCTCGGGCCGTGCTTCCATCAATTTCTGACTCGTAATCCGCTGTTGCATTATGCCCACGGTGTGCAGGGGAGTTTCCACGATCAGCGGAGCCTGTATGGGGAACAGCCGTCGTTTCTCTGTCCTCGCTAATTGCGACCAGTCCTGCGGTCTTGCTGAGACATCTACGGCGATTACTACATCGGCGCCCATGCGACGTACGACATCCGCTGGTAGATTGTTGAGCACACCGCCATCAATCAGAAGGCGCTCGTTCATGCGGAAGGGTACAAATACCCCGGGCAGGGAGATGGTCGCTCGCACTGCATCTGCAACGGGGCCGTCCTTCAAGACAACTTCTTCTTCGCTGATGATGTCAACGGCAACCAGAGCCAAAGGAATGCGCAGTTCCGCAAAAGTGATTTCACCCAACTGACGAGCGAAATACTCCCAAATGCGCTGACCCTCTATCAGGCCCTGACTGGAACGGGAGCGGTCAATAAGTTTAACCAGGTTCCCCAATCCGCCCATGCGCAGAGCCTCTTCCTCCAAGTAGGCCGCCCCCAGTCCTGCAGCGTAACCGGCGGCGATTACACCTCCCATGCTGGTACCGGCCAGGTAATGTATGGGGATGTCCTCTCGCTCGAGCACTTTCAAAACGCCTATATGGGCAAGGCCACGAGACCCGCCACCGCTAAGTGCTACCCCCACTTTGGGTGGATGAAACCATGGACTCACAGCGTTTCCCGCCTTATCTCTTGATAATCCCTGATTGCTTGCAACAAGTGTTCCTTATCAAAATCCGGCCAAAATATAGGGGTAGTCCAAAAGACTGCGCCAACCACCTGCCAGATTAGAAAATTGCTCAGACGCATCTCTCCGGCCGTGCGAATGACCAGGTCGGGATCCGGTAGGCCAGCAGTGTACAGATAGCGGTGGAAAGAGACCTCATTCAGAGCGTCTGGATCGAGTTCGCCGCGCTGACAGGCCACCATCACGGCTCGGGTGGCGTCCACAATTTCGGCCCGACCGCCATAGTTGAGGGCCAGGTTGAGGAGCAACCTGTCACCATCACGAGTCTCCTCCATTGCCTGATCCAGCGCAGCGAGCACCGAAGGGGGCAAGCCCGTGCGTCTGCCGATCACGTTCAGCCGCACCCCATTGCGGCGCAATTCAGCCACTTCACGTTGGGCATACCGCTCGCATAACCCCATCAGAAAGGCTACCTCCGCTTCTGGGCGGCGCCAGTTCTCGGTAGAAAAGGTGTAGAGCGTAAGCACACGGATTCCAATTTCCGCACAAGCGCGCACTACCCGTCGCACAGTCTCGACTCCAGCCTGGTGACCGGCGACGCGCGGCAGACCACGTTGCTGAGCCCAGCGTCCGTTGCCATCCATAATGATCGCGACATGGTGAGGTATGCCATCTGAGACGCTGCGCCCAGCGACCGATTGATCGCATTGATCGAGGCTACCCTTGCCCAAGATACTCCTTTTCCCAGATCTCCTGACTGAACTCGCCGAAATCTACCCCGTAGGCGACTAACCCCTTATAATACTCCTCATCCTCCAGAGCCTCTTGCGCCGCCTCGTCCTCCGGCTCGGGGCCATAGCGCTCAATGAGTTCCCGATACATCCGGTAGTGATCGCGAATAGGGCAGGTGCGAAGCCAGTTCCCCTCCCTCAGCGGCTCCTCTCGACCGTAGCCGTAGTCGTATTGCCATTGGCGGATGGCCTGGAAGAAGGGGGCTTCCCACAGATCGTTCAACGTGCCTCCATTGGCGTACACATCGTGGATGTTGGCCACAGAATAGGGTGCGAACACACAAGGCATGACTTTGCCGTTCCAGTCAATGTAGATGTAGCCCCCTTCTCTGCCGGCGGAGATGCAGCCTTGGACCAGCGGACCCTCATTCCAAAAATCAATCAGGACGATCTGCCGCTTCTCAATGACCTCCCAGGTGCGCCGCCACAATTCGATCCGCTGCCCAGGGGTGGGCATGAGGTCCAAGGTGTAACGGCGACCAATGGGCATATAGTGGAAAATGAAGGCGTAGAGCGCCCCTTGTTCCCCGAAAAAGAAATCTAAGAACTCATCGGAGAGGATTTCCTCGCAGTTGAAGCGGGTGGCAGTGATGGAGATGCCGAAGGGCACCCCAGCCTCGCGCAAGTTGGCCATGGCCTCCAGGATGCGGTCGAAGACCCCTGCTCCACGGCGCTCGTCGGTGCGCTCCCGGAGACCCTCCACAGAGATGGCTGGGGTGAGGGTGCCCGCCCGCGCCATTCGCGCTGCCATCTCTTTGTCAATCAGCGTGCCGTTGGTGTACATCAGGAACATGCAATCGGAATGTTTCTCCACCGCGTCCAAGACTCCCTTGCCGTCGGACCGGTAGGCCAGAGGCTCACCCCCAGAGATGACGATGAAGCGACAACCCCACAGTTCCTTGGCCTCCTCTATGATGCGGTCAAAGATAGGCCAGGGCAATTTGGCTGGGCTGGGGCCGGAATTGGCATAACAGCCCACGCAGTTCAGATTGCACGCCTTGCCCGGGCTCACCGTCACGAACCAAGGGGGATTGCAACCGAACTTATCCTTGAAACGCTCGTAGGCAGGTTGCTTTCCCGATCCGAGCATCAGCGTTCGCAGGAACACATTCAAGAGCCCATGGGCTACTTGGGGGGAAATGGTACTTTGTCTCAGCGCTTTTGCCACTGCATGGAAGAGTGCCAGGCCCATCAGCTTACGCTGTCGTGCGATCTCGCGTTGGCCAACAGGAAGATGCTCGTTTCTATCTACGTTGGCCCGTAGCCGCTGGTCTATGAATCGTACCACCGGCTCGCGCACAGCATCGTTGTAAAGCAATCGCTCCCCAACTGCGAAAAGCGGATTACTGGCCCGGCTGGCCAACAATTTGCTCCCAATCTCCACTATGTCCATCTTAGCCTCCTTGTTTGAAAAATGCCAACTATGTGCGACGAGCGTCTCCACAGGTTGATGCTCTACCTGGAAACGGAGATGGCAAGCCATTGCAGGCGAGGCATCCCTCACTCCGCCCGGTTGCCCGCTCTATGGATGGCCAACGGAAGGAGGAGATACACCGCGCCTTTCGATGGTTTCTCTGCGCCCAGGCAAGGTGGGTTCAAAGGCGGAGCAATTCTGGCACTCAAGCAGGTCGCCGAGTCCAGACTTACTCAATGCGCAACCCAGTTTCGCCCTCACCGTTCGATCATCTCCTGCCTTGCCCAGAACAGTATAGAATTCCAGATACTTGCAGTGAGTAGTGTCATCCAATGCTGGCACCGGGCAGTTCCGGCACATTGCACAATCCTCTCCCAATACATAAAAGTTCACGCCTATGCTACAAGCGGGGCCGTACTGTGTGATCTCAAGAAATCTGCACTTGATGCTCATCACCTATTCTCCAGAGTCGTTGGTTAGGAGAATGGCGGGCTGTGGGGCCACTTTTGCCATCCTTCATCTGCAATCAGCATCAACCCAGTGGGGAAGCGTCACCGTGAGGATAGCGGGCTGGGCTCCCACGCCCGGCCAGACCTGCAGTTGCGCCGGAGCGCAGCCCAGTGTAAGTGCCTGGTGGCGTGGGAGCCGCCTCTGCTGATTGCTCGGACAGACTCCTAACCGCTTTTTGCTTTCGGGGCCAAGCCGCCTATCTTGCGAGTCAGGTCTTCAACGTCCGCACGGGTGGCGAATCCCATCTCCGAGAGCACTTCGCCCATCTTGGTCGTGATTTTCTCTTTCAACTCGGAACGCTCCTGCTCGCCGCGCTTTACTAACTCGTCGCGCTTTGGCAATTTCTCCACCATAGAGCGGACCTTGTCCCTGCCCCACGCGAAGAGGCCCAAGCTGATCACAAACCCCTTTTCGATCGGACTCTGCATTTTTGATACACCTCCTTTCCCTTCTTTGTTACCTTGTCCAGAACTTTGGCTCAAGTTCCAATATGTACACTGAGCCTCAATCCTGCCCAATACAGCGTCACTCGTCGTCCAGTCTAGACCAAACTCCTGGTACCACCAGCGAGCACAGGTGTTACTGCGGTCTCTACGCTACTGCTTCTCCTCTTGCTGTTTGAACAGCCTCTGCAGCGTTGCTTGAACCTCGCGTCCCGATGTAGGAGCCAGCAGCAGAATTGCCCCGGCGCCCATAACTAGACCTATGAGCCAACCGAGCCCTGCAGCCGAGGTCACCGCCAGAACCATCATCAGCCCGGATCGCAGATCCACTCCCTCTAGCATTCTCTCCCTCCCTTCTTATAGCAAGGCAGTGAGCCCAGTTACGAGAACTTCTGAGTTATCCATTAGTCTTCACAATAGAACGCAACGCTTACAGTCCCAGGGCCAGTGTGTACCCCCACAACAGGGCTGATTGGTGCGATGTGCAGTTCAACGCAGTTAAGACGTGTATCGAGTTCAGTCGCCAGTTCCATGGCCTCGTCAGGCGCTGCAGCATGAGCCACCGCGGCATGAATTGCAGACGCGTGCTCCGCCGTCTCCCTGACTATCTCGAGCATCCGCCTCTTCGCTTTGGCCTTTGTACGTACCTTTTCCAGCAATTCAACGCGCCCGTCCCTGAGATGCAGGATCGGGCTGATCCTGAGTGCGAGGCCCAATAGCGCTGCCAGCCCCCAACCCGGCCACCCTTGTGCAGATACTCCAAGGTCTCGACCACAAAGATCACCTTCATTTTGGGGACCAGTGCTTCCACCAGTTTGGCCAGTTCATCCAGGTCGTTTCCCGATGCCGCAGCCCGCGCCGCGGCCAATGCCATGAGCCCAAGCCCCATGGATACTGAACGTGAGTCAACGATGTGAACAGGAATAGTCGAGAGCATCGCTCTTGCGTCATGAGCCGAGTTGAGAGTGCCGCTCAGAGCAGCGGAGACGTGAATGGAGAGAATGCCATCAAATGCCTGCTCGCTCAGACTGCGGTAGAAATTCAGAAACTCGCCCGCCGACGGCTGTGAGGTAGTAGGCAGCCTATCTGACTCCTCCAACATCTGGTAAAAGTTTTCTGTTGTCAAATCCACGCCATCGTAAAACGTCCGCTTTCCAAAGTTCACCTTGGTAGGAATGACGTGCACACCGTATTTGTCTGCCGTCTCTGACGGCAAACAAGCAGTACTGTCTGTAACGACCGCCACTTTAGTCATGCTGATTGTCCCTTACAAAACAAATTGCACCAATAAAACAAAAGAATTGGGGATTAAAAACGACTTATGCGCCAATTGCCTTCACTACGTCCTGCACAAAGTCAACGAGGAGCCTCTTCTTCGATGCGCTCAATCTGCTGAGAGTATCCTGGTACCGACTTGTATGCGAAAGCAGCACGCTCACAAACCGGCGGTTGGCGCGTTCCACCAGGGACAGCCCAAATGTCAGACCTGCCAGGGCGCTCAATCCCAGGTCTCCAGGCAGCCCCAGCGCCGCCAGCCCATCCAAAGACCCGCTCTGTGTTAGATCTGCCTTTACCAGATGTAAGTTCAGGATCACAGCCGTGATCATCTCAGCACAGAAGATCAAGGGCGACTTGCGTTCGGGGATTCTGTTAAGCAATTCGTTCAAGAGCTCTTCATAGTTGCTACCTCTTCCCTTGCGCATAGCCTCTAGGATACGCTGCTTGACGAGCTCCCACTCTTCCCGGTCCCAGTCTTCTCCGGCCAATTCGGCCAGCATAGACACTGCCCTCTCCGTAGGATAGAAGACAATAGTGGAGCGACCCGGACCAGCCCCCCTACCAGGGACTATATACTCCGAGATCACCAGCCCCCTTTCTTCCAGCAAGCGCAGCATATCGTAGGCGGTGATGCTGCTCACCCCAAGGCGCTCAGCCACCACGCTATAGTGCAAGGGCTGCGGGCTCTCGCGATAGATATCCAGAAATTGCTCAAGGAAGACTTTCTGACGCCCGGTTAGTTTCACGGAGGTCCTCCCTATGGCCTTGGCGACTTGTCGGCTGGTGGGTGTCGGCTAACACCTATGTGCAACATTGATTTCCTTAAAAAACAAAATAATTCACGTATACTATATACTACAGATGGCGAATTTTGTCAAATCTCTGTTCCCGGAGTGTACCCATCTTCAAAAACTGTATAGTGTGTTGGACACCGCACGTGTGAGGGTATTGAAAAAGAGGGGATATGAGGCACCCATTCTTGCCTGGAAAGGTGCTGAAAAGAGGAAAGAATTCACCGCTATCTTGATCCACCCCGCTCGTTTCGCCAAATGCCACAGCGCAGATATGAAAACCTGCCCTGCCAAGGGCAAACTGTAGGGGCGGCTTTCCATGGACTTGGTTTGACAGAGACATCATTTGATGATAAGATAGCCCCACTTCCATTTCGACAGCCGCTTTGGGATGGCAAACAGAGCGAGAGGAGCCCTGCACACCGTGGGAAACTGGCTGGCCCGCTATGAAAAACTGCCGCCGCGACAACAGATCCTTTATTTCTTATTGGCCGTAGCCCTGGTGGTTGCTTCCTGTCTGTACGTGTTGGCTGGGACGGCACTCTTCCTGCAGCGCACTATCATCCGCCCCATCTCCTCCCCCACCATCACTCCCACGGCGACGGTGCGCATCTTGGTCTCCCCTACCCTGGTGCCCCTTTTCACGCCCACGGAGACCCAGCCTCCCACTCTCACTCCGTTTCCCACGATTTCGCCCACGCCGGGACCTTCGCGAACACCGACTCTGCGCGCCACACTCGCTCTGGTTACCTATACCCCTACCATCTCGCCTATGCCAAGCGAGACGGCCACGCCCACCAGGACTCCAACAGCCACCCCCTCGGCCACACCCACGGCTCCCGCCTCGCCGACAGCCACCCACACCCTGGTGCCAACCGATACCCCTATGCCTACGCCCACTCACACCTGGGTGCCGACCGACACCCCTCCGCCAACCATCACCGATACCCCGGCGCCAACGGAGACTTTCACTCCGCCGCCCAGCGAGGCACCTCTCCCGAGCGAGACCCCAGAGGGAGGGGTAACCGGGTGAAAAGAGCGGCCGCTGAAGAGAGGAGAATGAAATGGGCGAAATAAGCGTCAAAGTTGCCGCAGCCATTCGGTCGTCGCTGATCGAGGGGCAATTGCCCTGCACCACTGCCTTTCGCCTGGCGCGCCAACTCGGAGTGGACCCATTGGTCATCGGCCAGACCTGCGACCAGATCGGCGTGTCGCTCTCGCGCTGCCAACTGGGGCTTTTCGGCTACGGCCCCAAAGCCGAGGGTAAACACCGCATCGTGACGCCACTCGAAAGCGTCCCGCCGGAGATGGAGCAGGAGATACAGGCGGCCCTGGAGGGCGGGAAACTGCCCTGCAAGGCGGCCTGGCAAATCGCCAGCACCCTGCATTGCAAGCGGCTAGAGGTGAGTCGCGGGGCAGAAGCGCTCGGGATACGCATCAGCCGCTGCCAGTTGGGCGCGTTTGAGTGAGCGCTGTCAAGGGATTTATGGAGCGGATGGAGGTTGTTTCCTACCGCCTGTCTAAAGGGGTATGAAACCCGCCCCTACCATTCACCGGCGCATTACGCGTCCCCGCAGGGGGACGTCTGGCCATCGGCCCACCAGGCGCGGTTTTAACCGCCTGCCTGAGGACAGGTGTGAAACCCGCCCTTACCCCAACACACCCGTCGTTTGTCGCGGCGTCTCGCCCCACCATGTGTGGCGCTGCCGTCGTAGGAGCCGTACTCGCCGGGCAATCTGACGCAAGAGAGCGGGCCGTAGCCGACTCCAGCAGAGGCGCGCTTCGTCTTCCTCGCCCTCGCCCAGGCCCTGGGGACTGAAGCGATGGCGCACGTATAGTTCTACGATGCGTTCCACATCGCTGCGGTGAACATCGAGTGTGCTAGCCAGCGCTGCACCGTACTCGTAGGGCGTCTGATATGCGGCCGGACCGATGCCCATCAGCGTGGCCAATCGGCTCATCTCCTCGTAAACCCGCTCGACGGGCCGCAGTTCCCGCAGTGACCAATTCCAATACAGCCACAATCCCATCAAAGCCACGAACATCCCCGTGCCCAATGTCGCCACCGGCCAGACCCACCTGGGCAGAGCCGATTTCACTGCCGACACTTCTACATCTTCCACGTCCGAAGGGACGTCCACATCCCCGTACTTCTCCTCCGCCTCGGTGCGCGAACCAGGCACCGGCACCGGACGAACGACGACCTCTGCCTCGCTCTCGGTGGGGCGCAGGAGGAGCGGTTGCGCCGAAGTGGGCTCAAACTCGATCCAGCCATAGCCCGGGAAATACACCTCTGGCCAGGAGTGGGAATCCTCCTCCACCACGAGGAAAGCCCTCATCTCGCCGCGGTAATCGCCCGTGGCATAACCCTGCGCCAGACGGGCCGGAATGCCCGCTGCCCGGCACAAAACCACCATTGCCGAGGCATAATAATCACAATAGCCTTGCTTGGCGTCGAAGAGGAACCAGTCCACGGCGTCACGGCCAGCCGGGGGCGGAGGGATGGATCTACTGTACTTGATCTTCCGCAGATAGGCTTCGATGGCCCGTGCCTGGTCGTAGGGCGTCTCGTAGCCAGCAGCGATCTCGAGGGCCAGGGCACGCACTCGTGCGGGCAGCCTTGGTGGGAGGTCCAGATAGCGCTCCCGCACCCATTGAGGGTAATCTGTCCCCGCGGCACGGAGTTGCGACTCGGTCGCGGCGGAGACCATGGAGACGACGGTGTAGGTATCGCCCGGGCGAATCACCCGGCGAGCGTAGAGAAGCGAAGCATCCATCGCCTGCTCTTCTGCGGAAAACGTGATCGGGAATCTCGTCGCGATAGGTGCCGCTGAGAACTCTACTCGGATGGGTGGCGTGTTCATGATGGCGCGGACAGGCAGGCTCACGCGGATGGGCGTCGCTGCTGCGAAAACGACCGATTGGCCTGGCACGAGGACTTTCACCGTCTGGGTCATGGGAAACGTCATCTCGTAGGGCAGCGACACTGGCAAGGGCTCGTCGGCAACCACTTCCACAGCACCGGCATCCGTGTTCTCCCAGCCAGTGGAAGTGTAGCGATCGTAGGTGGTAGCGCGCCAGTAGCGGGGGTAGGGCGACTGCACACTCATGATGGGCGTGGAACTGAGGTTCGCCCCTCCGCCCAAGGTCATCGTGCGGCCGAAGGAGATAGTGGTGGTTTCTCCCTGATAGCGCAGCGCGGCGAAGAGCCGGCTCCACTGCGTCCTGACCGTCTCCCAAGGCTCTTGGAAACGGGCGAACGGGTCCCAAGACCCGGGGCTGGCCGCGGCCACCGGCAACGTCCAGGCCAAGAGTATGGCCACGATGGAGATGATCGCCCCGTCGCGCAGAAAGATGAGGTCCAGATCGGAACTGTATTTGACGCCTTTTCGATGCCATTCGCGCTGGCGTTGGTACACATTGGCGCGCACGACAAGCAAGAGCGCACACAGGCAGTAGAGAAGAAAGAAGGCCATCAGCCGGGGCGGGGCATAATAGATGTTGAGCAATAGAGCCAGCCCAGCAGGCAGGATAGCACCCCACACCCAGTGGCTGCGGAAGAGGAACCACGCTGCCCAATAGGCGAGCACCCAGGCCAGCCCCGCCACCAAGATGACGAAGATGAACGCATCGGTGCTGCTCCCGCCGGCCCGAACAATGTTTGCCCAATAGTCCAGCCGTTCGTAGAGGTGCAGTACCTTCTCCAGCCAGGTGAGGCCAGAGGGCAATTGCGTGCTCAACATCACAATCACCCAGCCTGCGCCAACCAGATGCCCCAGCCCGTGGGCGACCAGACGGGGCAGAAAACGAGCCTTCGCCATGAGCAGCCCGACGACGCAGGCGGGGATCACGATGAGACTCAAGATGTGCAAGCCCTCGGTCCAGCCCGCCGCCTGCACAGACCAAGCCACCGTCAATAACATCAACACAAGGATGGCGAACGACGACCAGCCTTCTTCCAGATGCAGCCTATGGCTCATAAAATATCTCTTACCTCGCCCCTCGGCGCCTCGGTATCCTTCCCGCTACGCATTGTCAGCGGCAGTTGCACTGCCGCGCAGTTCAGCGGCAGTTGTACTGCCGCGCTGTTCAGCGGCAGTTGCACTGCCGCGTCCAAGGCATCCCGCAGTGCAACTGCGGGGGAACATCAAAATACTACGAATAGATCCACACTCCTCACTTCACCACGAAGGCACAAAGACACGAAGGACAGGACGCACCTTGTGCCCTCGTGGCCACTTACATCCCGAGCCCTTTGCCGAAGGGATCCACCCAGGTCTCCAGGGCCACCCTCAGTTCGGAATACTCCTTCGCCGCATCCTCCAGGGAGCGGCCCTCCATCGTGGCCTGGATGGCCTGCCGGAATGCCTTCGCCCCGGCCACTGGTCCTTGCGGGTGAGCATGAATGCCGCCACCAGAGCCGATGACGATGTCGGGCCCGAGGTCGCGCATCACCTGGGGCACCATCTTGGGAGTGATGCCACCAGAGGGCATCGGGAACGTCGGCTTGAGTTGGTACAGGGGGAAAGTGAGGTTCTGGGCTACCCGCTGGAATTTCTCCGGCAGGACCGGCGCTTTGCCATAGGGCGCTGGGAAAACCACGATGTCAGCGCCAGCCAGGCGTGGCAGTTTGCCCAGCACCAGGTGCGAACTGATACCGTGCCATTCCGCAGCGTAGAGCGCCCCCGCCAGGTCCATATGCGCCAGGATGGGCACGTTGATGTCAGGGTCCTCCGCCAGTGCCCGCAACACCGGGAAGCCGGTTACCAGATAGTTCACCATGATGGCGTTGCAGCCCAGTTCCACCGCCCGACGAGCGTTCTCGAACACCTTCGGCACCTCGTCGGTTACGTTGACTGTGTAAAGGGTATGCTCGCCGGTCTCCTCGTACACCTGCCGCTCCGCCTCCATATAGAGTTTCACCCGCGCCTCGATCTGGCAGAAGGAGGCGTTGGCCAGCAGTTCGTCGTCCTTGATGATGTCACACCCGCCCAGGGCGGCGGCGCGGAAGAGTTCCACCCCCACTTCAGGCGGATAGCCGGTGCAGGGCTTGATCATGTTGTTGAGCAGTGGCCGGCCTTGCACCCCAAGGAGTTTTCGTATCCCCGGGATGCCGAACTTGGGCCCCTGGAAACCCGCCACGTACTTTTTCGGGAAGCGGATGTCCAACACCTTGAGTTTCCCCGCCATCGAGATGTTGCCGACCACGGTGGTTAAGAGCATCGGGATTTGTTCACCGAAGTTAATCTCCGGGAAGGCGACCTGGATGATGTAGCGTCGCTCGCCCACCTCAGGTGGGACCATCCACTCGTAGTCCGGCACCTCGTAGACGCCGATGACTTTGGCTACATGCTTGCGTCGGACCTCGGACGTCTCCCCCGGCACGGGCACCCAGGTGCCGGTGGATTGCTCGATGGCCAGTGCCGGCGCAAGTTGAGGCACCGGGATAGCCTTGGGGAAAGAGACCAAGTAGGTGCCGATCACATATTCCTCATAGTCCACCCCATCGGGCAAGGCGATGGGCAGGGATTCGATGTCTAGCATAACTTCACCTCCTGTGGTAGGACAAATTGACAATTTGTCCTACAGTAAGTATTTACAGTAGCTCCATTCCCATTCCTCTGCACGCTGGACCAGCCCCGCGTTCACCGGGTTGTTCAGCACATAGGCGATGATGCGACGCCATTCTGCGTCGTCACGCACAATATGGTCGTAGTTTTCGTGCTGCCAAAAGGGTCCCTCGCATCCTAAGAATTGGTTGGCTTGACGTGCAGTGTAGCGTTTAAGGGAATGCATAATAGCAGGCATGGCGTGATAGGTGCCATCTTCTTTCTGCAGCGGTGTGCAGACGAAATGGACATGATTCGGCATCACACAGAAAGCGTCTAAATCATACACTCTACCATCACGGTAGTGCAAACTTTCCGATATTAGAGCGGCGATGCGATGGTCTCGTAGCCAGAAAGGACCATTTTGGGCCCTATCCAACGCTTTGTCCCATTTGCCGAAAAGACGACGCTGGGCTAGGTAGGCCCTTCGCCTTCGTTCTTGGGGGTCGGTAATGCGATTGAGGATTGCATCACTCTGCCGGGCTTCTTCGAGCAGTTGCTGCCATACCTGAGCAGGGATAGAATCGGCCAGGCGAAAAGTGACGAACAAGGTGGCACCAGGCTGCTGGATGTGCGGTAGATGCCGTCGGTAGAACAGTTGGTATTCCAGTTTGCCCAATTGCCCTCCCATGTGCAGTAGGACAAATTGCCAATTTGTCCTACTTCTTGAATCGCACCTCGTTCACCTCACGATATAGGTCCCGCAGGCAACTGTAAATGCGCTGGTAGGCTCGGTAGAGGTGGTCGTAAACCTCCGCATTGCCAGCCTGGGGCTCGAACTCGCGCTCCACCCGCACGATGTCCCTGAGCACTTCGAAGTCGGAGTACAGGCCCATGCCGACGGCAGCGGTGAGGGCCATGCCCACCGCCCCCGCCTCCTGCGGGTTGACGACGGTCTCCACGCGCCGCCCGGTTACGTCGGCGATGATCTGCATCCACGGCGCTCCTCGCGCCCCGCCACCGATGACCCGCAACACGGGTAGTGGGAAGCCGAAGGTCTTCTCCACGATCTCGATGATCCAGCGCAGGTTGTACGCCACGCCCTCGTAAACTGCCCGCAGCATGTGTTCGCGGGTGTGGTCGGCGCTCAGGTTGAAGAACGTGCCCCGCACCCAGGTATCGGCGATGGGAGCCCGCTCGCCGTACATCCACGGCGTGCAGACCAAATAATCGGAGCCAGGCGGCACGGCTTCCACCTTCGCGTCCATCAGGGCGTAGACATTGGGGATGTTCGGGTCGGCCTGCTCGGCGCGGTAAAACTCGTCGGCGACCCACTTCAGGCAGGCCCCCGCCGTCTCCATCTCTGCGAATAGCAGCGCCTTATTGGGGTCGGCGGATTGGATACAGGCGACGCCGTGTCGTCCGGTGGGCGTCTTGCGGGTAACGACCCCCACCCAGCCGGAGGTCCCCAGGTAGATGTGCCCGTCGCCCTCTCTCACCGCCCCAGCGCCCACCGATGCCCCTGGGGCGTCGCCACCGCCGCCGAAGACGGGCGTCCCTTCCAACAGCCCGCATTCTCGCGCCGCCTCCGCTGTCAGTCCGCCCACCTGGTCAATGGAACGCACTAAGGGTGGAAATTTCGCCAGGTCCAGCCCTGCATAGCGGATAATCCCCCGCAGCCAGTCCTTCTTCTTCAGGTCCAGACCGAAGGCAGAGGCGCAAGACCACTCAAAAACCATCTTGCCGGTGGCCCGGTAGGTGAGGTAGCCGTTCACGTCCAGGAAACAGGTCATCTTCTGGTAAACCTGGGGCTCGTTCTCCTTGAGCCAGAGCAACTTGGGCAAACCATCCTTACCGGATATCTCGGCGCCGGCGATGGCAGCGAAGACCTTCCGGCCCAGGAATTTGCGCATGATGCGCTCGGCATGCTCTGGTGCGCGGGCATCCAGCCAGATGATGCCCGGACGCAGCGGCCGACCGTCGGGCCCCATAGGGACAATGCCCAACATCTGTGTGGTGTACACCATGCACAGGATATCGCGCGGGGAGAGCCCTTTCTTTTCCATCACCTGGCGGGTGGTGGAGCAGACGGCGCGCCACCAATCCTCCGGCTCCTGCTCCGCCCAGTCGGGACGGGGATAAGCGGTGGAGTATGGCGCGAAAGCCGTCGCGCAGACATTCCCCTCCGTGTTCACCAGCACCGCCTTGTTGCCGCCCGTGCCCACGTCATGGGCGACGATATATTGGGGCATCTTTCACCTCCCGTGAATATCTACCAGTGAAAAGCGATGCTTGCACTACGCCTAACTGGGTATGGCTTCCCTGATCATCTGCTGGCGGATCATCTGCAGCATTTCGGGTGGGAACTGGGCCACCTGCTTCAGCGTCCCCTCGAGGACGTCCAA
Source organism: Chloroflexota bacterium (assembly GCA_014360825.1). Lineage (NCBI taxonomy): Bacteria > Bacillati > Chloroflexota > Chloroflexota bacterium. Next base: position 141,952 of record JACIWT010000008.1, read on the forward strand.
TGCCCGATCCAGTTGCTCCTCGGTGATGACCAACGGCGGCTTGATTTTGACCACGTTGCGGCGAGTGGGAAGGCCGTTCACCAAATCGGGCAAGTCCAAGTCGAAGATGACCCCTTGCTGCATCGCCATTTCCACCAGCGCGGCAGCCCGCTCTGTGGCCGGCACTTTGGTCTCCTGGTCCTCCACCAGTTCCACACCGATGAACAGCCCCGGTCCACGCACGTCGCCGATGAGGGGGATGTCTTCCTGCATCTGCCGCAGGCGGGCGGTAGCCCGCTCGCCTAAACGTCGCGCCCGCGCCGGCAGGTCCAATCGGAGGATGACCTCGATGTTGGCTAACGCGGCGGCGAAGGCGATGGGGTTGGCCCCGAAGGTGCTGTGCTCCTCCACCAGGGTGAAGCCCTTCAAGTCTTCGCGGGCCAGGACCGCACCGATGGGGAAGCCTCCACCTAAACCTTTGGTCAGAACCAGGATATCGGGGGCCACACCGTAGTACTCAGAGGCGCTCATCGCCCCGACGCGGCCGAAGGCGGTCTGGGCCTCGTCGTAGATCAGGAGAACGTTGTGGCGATGGCAGATCTGCTTGAGTCCGGCCAGATAGCCGGGCGGAGTGGGAACCTGCCCTCCCGCCCCCTGCATCGGCTCGATGATGAGACCGGCCACGGGGGTGTTCGCCCCATAGCGAATGGCCTGCTCCACCAATTCCAGACAGGCCAGGCTACAAGTGCGGGGTTCGCGCTGGACGGGACAGCGGTAGCAGTAGGGATACGGGAATTTGACGAAATGGTCCAGGCCCCAGCCAGGAAAACGGGCCAAGCCCGGCATATAATGGCTGGCCGCCAAAGTAACCAGCGTGGAGCCATGATAGCCCCGGTGTGGCACCAGGAAGGTGGACGCGCCAGGTCGGTTGACCAACGCCAGTTTGATCGCTGCCTCAATGGAAGTGCCGCCCCCTTGGTTGTTTAGCACCACCTTCTTCAGGTCCCCGGGGAAGAGTTGGGGCAGGCGGTTGATGAGTTTGATGCGCGGGATGGTGGGGTAGCCGTAACGGACGTGAGTCAGGTGGCGCATCTGTTCCACGACGGCGGCCAGGACGTCTGGGTGGCAGTAGCCCACACTGAGGGTCCAGGCCTGGGAGGTGCAATCAATGTACTCCTTGCCCGAGGTGTCGCGCACGACGGCGCTGGCCGGAACGCCCTCGTAGAGGATCTCGCGCTTGAGGGGAACGAGCGACTGGGCTCGGGCCTGCTCAATCTCCTGGTCGGAGATCTCCGTGAGCAGAGCACGGATCTCCTCAGGGGAGAGCACCTGGGGTTGGAAAGGTCCCATCTTTGTCCTCCTTTTGCGGACTGAGCATCTTTGGTCAGTATAGATCCAATTGTGAATCCATTATACTACATTCCGTCAACAAGGCACAAAGACACGGAGAACCAGTCAGCCTCGCTCCCGACTGGACTGCTCCCGCCACCCGACAGCATTTCTTATAATGTCCTCCCGCCCGTCCGCAGTTTTCAATCCCTAGGCTGACATCACAAACCCCGGCGGCAATATCTCCATCCGCATCATAATCACAGGATGCCCCTGGCCTATAACACTCATCACAGCGGTCAGCCGTATTACACGAAGCATACTCCCACTCCCATATCCAACTATACGCTTGAGGTATTCCGGTTCGGCAACAAATCGGCCAAGCATAACTCCAGGCAGGAACAGCCCCACAATTTGAGGAGCCACAACAAAATGCTGCCGGTTTAGGATCAGTACAGCAAGTTGGTCGGCAACCCAAGGGGTCACTACAATCACGGTTGGCATTACAAACAGTGCCAGTACAAGTATTAGCGGCAGAAACCTGGTCAGGAAAGGCTAAGAAGCAGAAAAAGGCAACAAGACTGATTAAAAGAACCTTTCTTTTCATAAATCTAAAGTTCAAAATTTTTATTTGAAAGTTCTATCTCCTTTCCATCCTTGCTTAAGGAAACTAAAAGGGAAATGTCACCCCAGGGCGGTAATACGCCATCCACCGTCCCCAACTCCTGCCCGGGCGCCGCCAGGGACTGACCGATGACCTTGGACTCGCCCAAGAAGTAGTAGATTATTTCGTATCCGTCGTTGGTTTTAATCGCGATATTGCGACACTCGTGTCCGCCATATTGCTCCCCCAACTTCGTCCTTCCATAACTTATCAGTCCTCCAAAGGGAGTATAAAATGGCGTTCCTTCGGGGAGAAAAACCCCAACTCCAACATAATTCTCACCCAGGTTCACCTTTTTCCATTTCTGACAAAACTCTTTGGGAACAGGGCAGGGAATCTTGAAAGGAGTTTCTTCTTTTTTCCAAAACACACCTTTTTGAGAAAGAAGCCAATTGAAGACCAGCAGGACAGCGATTAAGAGGATGAGAAATCCCAAAAGAATCTTTTGAGTATTATTTCCAAATTGGGCAGAAATCACCTTAACATAAGGATAAATGATGGGGGATTGTCTGTCAATAGCCTAAGATCACTGAGAAAGGAAAATTGGTTTACTCTTCACCACAAAAATGCCTAAAGGATATAATGCACCGCTAGGAGTGGACTCATCCTGACAAATATTCCCTGGGCCAACAATATCCCAGGTCTGGAATAAATCTCTGTCTACTTCTGCCAAAACAGTACCCGGGGCAATACTTTCCGAGCGATCGGCAATTAATCTTCCTGATTTAAACAAAATGTACACTGTCATTCCTGAAAGCTTAAAATCAACAAGCCAACCTCGTTCTCCTGAGGATTTCAGTGCAAAATTGCCGCGCGAATAATCTTTAAGGGTAAAGGGGGCAATAAGCCTCGTTCCTCCTGGAACTTTTAAGCCTGTAAAGAACCCTCGCTCTTCCCTATCTTTCTTAAAAAAACTATAGATCTCAAATTCCTTTCCTCTGGGGTCAAACATCAGGGGCAAAACGCGCTCTCCCTTAGTCCAAGACTGCTCCACCAGTTTTTGGATAATCGGGGCTTTAAGGCCGATTAAGCCTCTTTGTTCCTGGCCGTCTTTAAGATATTTTTGGTCTAAATAAATCCCGGCCTCGCTTCCGGCGGGCAGGCCGTAGCGGTTGTCCAGGGTGACATAGGCTTTGCGGCCAGCATCCCATTTCAATCCCCACTCGGAAAGTTCCGGCGCTTCCGCGCTTGGCGTTGGCCGTTCGGGGGTGGGGAGGCGGACAACTGTCCCCACAACGCTCGAATCCATCTTTGCTCCCTCCAAGCACCTGTCCAGCCAGTATCGGAAGGCGTGAGGGTGGTCCTCCTGAATCCTCTCCAGCCACTCCACCACGATCTGCCGCCAAAGTCCCTGGTCGGGAAGCGTTTCATTTCCGCCAGGGCGGGGTTCATCGCCGCCACTCTGAGCACCTCCAGCCGTCGCCGGTCAGGGTCCGTGGTGGAGGCCCAAACGGGATCATTCCGCACCAGGATTCGCCAGAGACTCTCCTGGAAAACGCACTCATCGGTTACCCTTTGCCGTTGTCGCTCCGTCTGATAGAAAGGACGGGTCCAATAGACGGAGTGGATTTTCTCGACGTAGTAGGGGTTGGCGAGGATCTCGCTTTGGGAGACGACGTCTTCGGGGTGGATGGTGTAAGAGATGTATCCGGTCGGGGCAATCTGGGTGGGCGGGAACGCCT
>JACIWT010000009.1 GCA_014360825.1 Chloroflexota bacterium
CCCCATAAAGACCTACGCCGTGCCCGGGCCGCGGCCCTCAACATCATCCCCACCACCACTGGAGCTGCCGAGGCAGTGGCTCTGGTCATCCCGGAACTGAAGGGCAAGTTCACTGGTTTGGCGCTGCGTGTGCCCACCCCCACGGTGTCCATCGTGGATTTCGTGGGTGAGGTGCAGAAGAAAGTCACCGCGGCCGAGGTGAATGCGGCGTTCAGAGAAGCAGCGGAGGGCGAACTGAAAGGCATCCTGGGCTATACGGAGGAGCCGCTGGTATCTATGGACTTCAAAGGCGATACCCGTTCCTCTATTGTGGATGGTCGCACCACCGCTGTCATTGGTGAGACCATGGTGAAGGTAGTTGCCTGGTATGACAATGAGTGGGGCTATTCTTGTCGCGTCGCCGATCTAACCCACTACATGGCATCGAAGTTCTAGGTCGTATTGAAGAGCATTTAAGGGGGTGGGGTGCGTCTTCCCATCCCCTTTTAGTGTCTAATATCTTGGTCAACGGTAGGGACGAATGTATCGTATTGCTATGCTCAGTGTGCATACCTGTCCTCTGGCTGCACTGGGCGGCAAAGAAACCGGCGGGATGAACGTCTACGTGCGCGAACTTAGCCGCCACCTCGGTCCGCGTGGCTTCAGCGTGGATATTTACACGCGTTCGCAAAACCCGGATTTGCCCAAAGTAAGACAGTTATGGCCCAACGTCCGCGTCATTCATTTGCCGGCCGGACCAGAGAGGCCCTATGACCGGAGGCTTGTCTACGACCATCTACCCGAGTTTCTTCAGAACCTGCGCGATTTCGTGCGCAAGGAAAGCGTACAGTACGACTTGCTACACAGCCATTACTGGCTTTCGGGCTGGGTAGCGCGAGAATTGAGCAGGGAGTGGGTTAGCATTCCAATTATCCATATGTATCACACACTGGGGCGAATGAAAGATCTCGCTGCGCCTGCGGGGACTGAGCCCGAACCTAATATCCGCATTCAAGTTGAGGAGGAAATCGCCCATTTTGCCGACGTGATTGTGGCCGCGACGCCACTGGACAAAGAACAGATTATTAATTTATGTGGGGCTGACCCTCAAAAGGTGCGTGTCATCCCGCCGGGCGTGGATCTGGAGCTGTTTCGCCCCATCCCTTGTGCTCGGGCACGGATCGAACTAGGGCTGGAAGAGCCTAATCGACAGATGATCCTCTTTGTGGGGCGACTTGATCCAATGAAGGGCTTGGAGACACTGCTGGAAGCCATCTGTCTTTTGCGCGAGAGACACAGCGAGGAGGGACCGGCCAGCCCTTATCTCGCCATTATCGGTGGGGAGGAGGATGAGGGTGAGACACTGAGTGAGGCAATCGAATGTTTGGAGAAACTCAAGCGTGAGGTCGGTGCCGAGGATGTACTGTCGTTTCTGGGTTCCCGGGCGCAGGATACACTGCCGTACTATTACTCGGCCGCTGCAGTAACTGTGGTACCTTCCCGCTATGAGTCATTTGGGATGGTGGCGTTGGAGTCTATGGCCTGCGGCACACCCGTCATTGCCTCCCGGGTCGGCGGCTTGATGCACACAGTCATAGACGGGAAAACAGGATTCCTTGTGCCAGAGAACGACGCATCCGCTCTAGCGGATAAATTGCAACTTGTGCTCAATGACGCTGCTCTGCGCGAGCGTTTATCTGTGAATGCACTGCAGCATGCACAGGGGTTTGGCTGGCCTTTGGTGGCGGATCGGATTGCAGCCTTGTACAGGGATACATTGGTTTGAGGGCAGGTCATGGCACTCAAATATCATGAGCGCCCTTGCTTTTCGTCGGCACTCCGCCCAATTTTTCCAGAGCCGTGGATAAAGCCCGATTCGCTTCTTCCAGAGATTCAGCCGCAAGGTGCATATTCCTCGCGGCATCGCCTTGATTGACTCGCTGGGCGCGTTCGGCCCATTCCCGAAACTCAGCCGCGTGCTCGGCATTGTGCTCGATCCAATGGGGTAGCAACAGGCGCAACTTTTCTATTTCACCTAATCCAGCCACTTCACCCTCCGTGCTTTTCCAACGCTACCAGAGTGACTGTGTGTTTCAGAAAGTCAACCTGTTGTACCTGTGCAGGTAGCATCTTAGGTTCCTCGAAGAACGTGTGAAGCCGCACCCCATTTTCGGTGCGCTCCAGCAGGATCACGTCCCGCATAACCTCGCATTCCTGACTTTCTTGAATCAGGTAGACGGTTGCTTGACACATACCACGCTCCTTGTATTATAGAGCCAATCCTCATTGCCCCTTCTGCGAATCCCGGGCATCAGGGGAGGCGTCTCGACAGGCAGCACAGCGACCGAGGATGCTCAGGCGATCAACCGCTACTCGGAAGCCGTACGTAGCCTCCAGAAGAGATGCTAGGGGTTCGAAATCCGAACACGTGGCTCTCAACACCTTTCCACAAGACTGACAGACGAGATGAGGATGAGAGGGCTCGACTCCTACAAGTTCATAGCGTCGCTCCTTTGCTCCCGTCTCGATAGAATTGACGAATCCCATTTCCTGGAGCAGCTCCAAGGTACGGTATACCGTCGCGATATCTACACGTGTACTTATTGTGCGTACCTTCTCGTGGATCTCTTCCGCAGTCATATAATCGGGCATGTGATGCATGGCCTCGAGGATCATCTCCCGCTGGGGAGTAAATCGAAATCCTCGCGCACGTAGCTCTTTCACGAGGGCACTTTGGCAGGACATTGCTCTCCTCCATTTGTTGTTGCAACTATAAGCAACAATAATTTTAGCGCCGTTTCTTGTGCCGTCCAAATTCTGCCTTTGGGCCTCAACTGAAATGTAACAGCGTGCCTGCCGGGCAGGGCAAGACAGCGTCGCCAAAGGCTGTGGAAAGCGCAACGAAGGCTCGTTCGCCGGTGCAATGGTTTAAATAGAGCCGTGGGGAACCTAGTTCCTTTAGGATATGGATAACTCGAGCCAGGTGGGCATGATCGGCGGTTTCCAAATGAGTTCCCCCAACGATGGCAAAGACCTCGCCAATGAAGGTGCGGCGGACGTGCTCCAGGCTGTTCAATAACCCGGCATGGCAGCAGCCACACAGCACGACTAACCCTATGCTCGTGGATAATACCAGTGCCATATCGTCACGATAAGGGTCTGGAGTCCAATATTCTCCATCGCGGATTACATGCCGGGCACTGCGCCCTTCGGGCTCTGGGCGCTCGTAGATCTCCCCCGTAGTCCAAACGCTGGGAAGGACTTCTAGGGGCTGTGTCACCAATTCAAGGTGGGCCATGTTAGCTAGCCAGTTCCGAGAGAAAGGCATGCCAATGGAGCGCGCTTTCTCTCCATCCCGCGAGAAGCGCTCTTCGAATACGGCAGGGTGCGCAATCAGACGAACCTTGCGAGTGCGATCTAGAACTTCTCTCAGGCCCCCGGTATGGTCATAGTGGCCGTGGCTGAGGACGATGGCATCCAAGTTAGCCAGGGTTATGCCCATCACGGCCAGGTTATGGCTAAGAACATTGCCGCTTTGCCCGGCATCGAAGAGTATCTGACCGGCATCCGTTTCGATCAGGAAAGATAGCCCGTGCTCTGCCCAAAGACGGCTACCACGCAGGGATGCATTGTCCACCAAGCAGGTCACTTTCACTGGTTTTCCCCTACAACATTTTTGCGAATGTGCGAAGCCGCTTTTGAACAGCATAAGTCGCCTTTTGCAGGAGCGGCTCGCAAAGGTTATCCCCAATCGCACATGGAGACAACCTCTCCGGATATATCCCGTGGTATGTTTTTGTACGCAGAGATGTGGAATTAGCCGCGGCTGGCCGCCCTGGTTGTGCCAAGGTCGGTAGCCATTTCTTCTACCTCCTTAGCACCCTCTGCCAACCACTTCTCCTCATCCCCCGTCAGGATGGCAAGCAGGCGGCTGAATTCCCCAGCGTGGACTCGCTCTTCATTGGCGATATCTATCAACACCTTTTTGGCCAAGGGGTGGTCGGTGGCGTCCGCATGTGCCATATAGAGGTGAACTGCCTCATGCTCGGCAGCAAGGTCTAGTCGAATGGCCCGAATCAACTCCTCAGTTGTGAGTTTGCGGTCGGGCAACTTCCCACTGAAGGGATTGAGGAACTCGGGCATCTTTTCTGCTCCTTCCTGTAAGTCGTAGGTAGAGGGGTACTGTGCCAGTAGTTTCGAGGCGCAACCCCGCTAACTCATCCATCAGCCCTTTCGGGCATTTGTGCGTTTTTCCCCAAACTGGCGTTAGAGCAGCCCAATTTCTTTGGTGCTCTCCCATAGTCCGTGGATGTTGCAGAGAGCCAGGGCATGAAGCGTACCGGGTTTGCTGATCTTCATCGAGGATGTTACCTCGTGATGCGTGTACACTGGTCCCTCGTTCGGCCCTGCGGTAGACTCACCGTGAGCGGAGAACTCAAAGTGGCCCACGTGATAAATGAACTTCTCTCCCTCGGGCTGGTAGAACAGCGAGATCCAACGGATGTGATGTTCCGTTGTGTTCGGATGGGCGATCTCTTTTCCCAGGCTGACTTTCACTTCAAAAAACTCACCTGGTTTCACCTGGTCTGGGCACTCGATGACCGGAACGTGCTTCTCTTTCTTCCAGTCGGCGCTTTGAATTCGTTCCCCAAGTGTTGCCATTTCATTTGCCTCCCTTTCATTTTCATCATGGTTTTTGGAACTCATTGGACTGTCCCATTCGCAGGGGCGGGACTCCAGTGTGGGGCTATTTGATCGTGATGCTGACCTTTTTCGGTTTGATCTCGGGTACTTTGGGCAAGGTGATCTCCAGAATGCCATCGGCATAAGTGGCCTCAATTCTATCGGCATCTACCTCCGTGGGCAACTGGATAGCCCGGTAAAAACTGCCACGGAAGCGCTCGCAGCAGTAGTAATCTTCATCTCTGACATTTTCTTCGCCTTTGCGCTCTCCTTTGATAGTGAGGACACCACCCACTACCGAGACGTCTATATCCTCCCTCTTGACTCCGGGTAACTCAACTTTGACAATCACCTTGTCCTCGCGGTCAAACATATCTACCCGGGGCGTCCACTCCCGTGCCATCAAGGCGCGTCGGGACCAAGGGAATGGAGGTCGTCCACGGAAGGGCCATTCCTCGAAGAAGCGTTCCATCTCCTCTTCCATTTCTCGGAATGGTTCCCAAGCCCGCAGCGACCACCTGGGTCGCCATCGTTCAACAGCCATGGTTCTCACCTCCCTTTCCGTAGGATCACAATCCCGCTCCAAAGCCGCTCGATCTGCGTCGTTTCCTTGCAGAGAGTCCCGCCCCGAAATTCTTTCAGCCAGATGCGACCAGATCAAGGACCGGGAGCACGATCGTGAATATGCAGTCGAAGAAGGAACTATTTCACTCTTGCGTTCCTAACAATGCCAATTTATCTAGTCTGGATCAAGATTCCGCTACGCTGTTGTCCCCGACTGGCGATGGGGTGAGAAGAGCGCAGCGAGAAAAAACAAGACAGTGGCTGTCAGCACTATCGTCGCCCCAGAGGCTGTATTCAGCCAATAGGACAAGAAAAGACCCGCCACCGCCGATAAGTTGCCAATGAGTACGGATAGGCCCATCATTTGGCGAAAGTCCCGGGTTAGTTGGTGGGCAGCAGCTGCTGGAATGACAATGAGCGCTGAGACGAGAATGATGCCAACTACTTTGATGGAGAGTACGATGCTTAAGGCCATCAATGTCAGCAACAAGGTGTGCAAGGCGCCAGCGGGCAAGCCGCTCACCTGGGCCATCTCTGGGTCAAAGGTGATGAATAGGAGTTCTTTAAAGAATATCACCACCGTTGTCAGCACGCCTAAGCCCAGAAACCCGCTGATCCAAAGGTCGCTGGTTGTGACAGCCAGGACAGAGCCAAACAGATAGCCAAAGAGATCGACGTTGTATTCCCGCATGAGTCCGATTAGCAGAATCCCCAGAGCCATCGTCGCAGCGAAGAAGATGCCAACCGCTGTATCTTCTTTCACCCTGCTTCGCGAACTGACCCAGGCGATTCCCCAGGCAGTAGCCACGCAGAAGACCACAGCGGTCCACATTGGGTCAATGTCTAACAGGAACCCCAACGCGACTCCACCAAAACTGGCGTGGGAAATACCTGCGCCAATAAAGGATAGACCTCTCAAAACAACATAAACCCCGATGGTAGCACATACTGTGCCAATGAGCACCGAGGCCAGTAGGGCACGTTGCATAAAGGTGTAGGTCAGTATATCGAACACGATCTCTATTCTCCCCGCTGGTGGGGTGGTCGGGCCACTACCATATGGGGCACTTGGCCATGGCCCAAGAAGGCTGCCTGGGGGCCATACATGCATTCTAACACCTCTCCCCCCAGTACTTCTTCGGGCCTGCCATGGGCAACTAATTGGCGGTTGAGACAGGCCACCCGGTCTACGTACTGGGCCACAACCCCCACATCGTGCGAAGCCACTACTATCGTGAGGCCTTCTTTCTGCAGGGACATTAGGAATTCGTACAAACTCTCGGTGGTTGCCACGTCCACGCCAGTGGTTGGTTCATCCAGCAAAAGCAGTGCAGGCTCGGTAGCCAGCGCTCGGGCGATGAAAACCCGCTGTCGCTGGCCGCCTGACAGTTGTCCGATAGACCGACGCGCCAGGTGTCTTATTCCCACCCGCTCCAAGGCTCGCCAGGTGGCTTCCAGATCCTCTTTCGCCGGGCGACGCACCAGCCCGATCCGTCCATAACGCCCCATCAGCACTGCATCGAACACGCGAAGGGGAAAATGGAGATCGATCTGGTGGACTTGCGGCACATATCCGATCTGCCCGCGTTTATTGCCTAGTTCCCAGGGCGGTACGCCGAACACCCGGACCGTGCCCGAAATCGGGCGGATAAGCCCCACAATGGTCTTTAGGAGGGTCGTTTTGCCGGAGCCATTGGGTCCAAGTAATGCTAGGTGCTCCCCTGCGTAGACAGTCAGAGTGACGTTTTCTAACGCTGGCTGATCACCATAGGTTACGGTTACTTCCCTCAATTCGATGAGCGGTGCAGACGACATCATTTTCTCTTCATTCTTTCCGGCAAGCGCTGGCTCTAAATCCTGCTCTATTTCAGCGCCTGTTCCATCTGCTCTATATTATACCGCATCATGTCCAGATAAGAGACAAATTCTTTCTCCTCTCCCAGTGGGTTGAGGAAGAGCACCTGTGCTCCAGTCTCCTCGGCGATGGTTTGTGCAGCCTTGGCAGAGAACTGGGGTTCAGCGAAAATGGCTCTGGCTCCGATCTGCCGTGCTGTATTGATAATCTCTGCCAATTCCGCCGGCGATGGTTCGCGTCCGGGCGTCCGCTCGATGACTGCCACCTGTTTTAGACCGTAACGCTGGGCGAAGTAAATCCAGGCAGGGTGAAAGGCGATGAACTGCTTTTGCGACCAGCCGCTCACTCGTGCAGCCAATTCTGTGTCCAAGGCCTCCAACTGGGCAATGTAAGCCGCGGCACGGGCTTCATACTCGGTCTGGTGCGGGGGATCAGCCTGAATGAGGGCATCCCGAATATGTTCTACTTGAACGATGGCATTTCGCGGGTTCAGCCAGATATGAGGGTTGCCTGTGGGCTCATGCTCATCCCCCTCTAGGATGTCAATGCCCTGAGATGTGTCCACCACAATCAGGTTGGGATTGCTGGCACTCTGCACCACCTTGTCGGCCCAGAACTCCAATCCCACGCCGTTGAGCACCAATAACCGGGCCTGGGCAACCTCTTTTACTTGTGCGGGTGTGGGCTCGTAGGTGTGTGGGCTGGCCCCGGGTGGGATCAGCGTGGTCACTGTAACCCGATCACCTCCCACTTGGGCAACGAAGTCGGCCAAGGGGGCGATGCTCACAACTACGTGCAATTTATCGGTGCCCCTTGGCGATGATGGTGCGCAGCCCCCCAATGCACTGTTCAACAGGCATATGGCAAGACAGACAAGCACGCACGATCGAAAGCGTCCCATGTGTTCACTCAACTCACGCGTCATCTTGCTGCCGCATTTCGGACAAGACACTTTGTAACAGGGTTGACCAGCCTTATGGGGTACTTTTTCACCGCAATTCGGGCAAATACAGTAGCCGCCTGGGCCAGCCGCTTTGGGTCCACCCATGCGGCCAGGACCACGGCCGCCCCCTGTACCAGATGGTCTACGTGCCATTGTATTCACCTCCTTTGTTTCTTAATTGCAAGAATCCCTTGTGTTAGCCACGCTGACAACTTCCCTCTACGGAGCAGGGCGGTGTCACACAGCGTTCCTCTCGCCCACAACATGTTTTTCCTGCTTCTCGGTGCATCCGCCCACTTATGAGGTAGGGCGCGGAGAAGACTCTCGTAAGGCGAGAGCCGCCACAGTGTGGACAGATAGGTGTGGCCTCGCCTTGCTGACATCGAATTTCCACATGCTCCCCGCAGTTGTCACAGCGGTATTCGTAGATTGGCATTTTGCCTCCCATTATCTCTTCATTCGACGCGTGTACAATGATCGCCAGTCATGTAAATCAACCATCTGCCGCCGCCGATAGTCCTCAATCGCGCGGTGTAACACGGTGGCAGCCAGGTTAGAGCAGTGTAACTTCTCGAGGGGCAATCCGCCCAGTTCCGTTGAGATGTCATCATCGGTTAAGCGCATCGCTTCTTCCAATGTGAGCCCCTTCGCCAGTTCACTCAAAGCGCTGCAGGTAGCAATGGCAGCCCCGCAACCTTGTACCAGATATTTGATGTCCACCAGGCGATTGTCCTGTACTTTGATGAACATGATGAACACGTCACCACAGGATGCATCGCCCAACTGGCCTACACCATCAGCATCCTGTATGACACCTACATTACGAGGCTCTTGGAAGTGAGCCAACACTTTCTCGTTATACATACCTCGATCCCTCTCGATGTCTCGCTCGTGTTCAGACGTACTTCACTTGCCAGATTCGGGATCCCTGTCGCGCCGCTATCTGGTTCGCTGGGCGATGATACGGGATGACTTTATCTGCGCAGCGGGATAGCACACAGGAAACGCAATGTCTCTAGTCCGGCATTGCTGAACTGGTGCAATTCGTTAGGCAGTACCAGTGCGGTGTCGCCGACCGAGAGAGTTTGCTCTTGGTTCGCGCCTCGTAACTTAGCCTGCCCACTCAGGATGAACACCTGGTGCTCGTAAGGGTGAGCGTGATATGGCGTGGAAGCATTGGGCTGCACCTCGAACATGCGCAGAGCAAAAGTGGGTGCGCCATCGGCCTCAGCCCACAGCCAGCGAATTGTTACTCCTGGCACATTCTCGATTGGTTCGGCCAGGACGTCCATTGCGTGTTTGATTTGCATGCTTCGTCTCCTTAGAAGAATTTATGTACTGACATCTAGGACACCTTAATGAGTCACCGGCCTCGACGACGCAGGCGGAAACGGTGGCCCGTCTCCGTGGCCGATGGGGGGCCTCCTCCAACTCTGGGGCCTGGATGGCCTAACCGCCGGGCTAGGATATCGAGCAAGTAAGGACCCAGACGGGGCACGATCTCTCGCCTGACGAGGGAGGCCATTGCGCCCAGGGCGGGCACGATTTTGGCCTGCGGGGAGCGGGAAGTCGGATAGGATGTGATCTGGATTACCCCAGGGCCAGTCTGTGCCACCGGAAGATGGACCGGTTCAGTTATGACTTGGATGGCTCCCTCTGGACATGCAGTCACACAGGCTTGGCATTCAGTACACTTCTCCTGTTCGATGGTTGCCACGCCATCCACTAGGTGGATGGCCTCAACCGGGCAGACCTCTATGCAGGTGCTACAGCCAGCACATTTATCGGGCTGCACATATATCATTACACGCGTACCTCTCGTTTTGAGTAATTCATTTGGTGCCAAAGCCAAGAAGTAGCCGACATGAGCAATGACCCCTATCATTCGACCCTTTCCGCCGGTCGCCTCCGCCGCATTTCCCCCTCATCCAGGGGCATCACCGCCGGCCGCTCTGCTCGGTATACGTTCAGAACTGGCAATCCTGCAAAGGCCCTCTCAATCTGCTCCATCGCCGCCGGGCTTAAAGGCCGCTCTGGGCTGGGCCGCAGCGGCGTGTTCAGTTGCACCTCATCGGGTGAAAGCCCCCGCGCGATCTCAGCCATCTCCCTTGCTCGGGTACGGTTGGCTTCGATGAACATCATTTGTAAGGCCAGTTTTCCCCCGAATTCCTCCCGGAACCGTCTGATACCCAATAGGATATGGGCTAGGTTGTACGGAGCGAAGGGACGATTGATTTGGCGTAACAACGCGTCATCCGGTGCGTCCACTTTCGCGACCACAGTGTCAAAGAGGGCTAAATCCCGCCGCACGTCTCTCCGAGGCATTAGAGAGGCGTTCGTCAAGATAGCGATAGGACAGTCGGGCAGGGCCTCTCGCACTACCGCCACCAGATCCGCCAAGTTAGCAGCAAGAGTGGGCTCCCCTGTCCCCGAAAAGGTCACGTAATCTATAGGTAGGTCATGGATGGCGGATAGTTCCTCTGCCAATCGGGATGGTTCGACAAATGGCCGCCGCTCTGAGATCCCATGCTTGGTCCGTCCTAACTGGCAGTAGATGCAGTCGAATGAACAGGTCTTGCCCGAGGCGGAGATTGGGTCCACTCCCAATGAACGCCCCAGTCGCCAGGAAGGCACCGGCCCGTAAAGTAGGCTCACTGCTTAGACTCCCCTTCCAATTTCTTCAGCCGCTCCATGACCTCATCCAGTCGCTTTTGGAGGTCCGAGGCCATTTCTCGCAAGGCGGAGAGTTCTTCCTGGCGGAGGGATGTTGGGGATGAAGTGAGTGGTGCCGGCGGTGTCATGCCCCCCTCTGTCCCCGCACTCCATCTGCCTCCCATACCGCGTCTCCCGCCCCAGCCCATTCCCATACCCGCGTACGGACTGGCTGTGGCTCCACCCAGGGCCTGCAAGCGACCCTCTTTGTAGGCACTGATGGCCTCCTGCACAGTGCCTCCTGCGATCGGGTAAATGGAGACCCCTGCGGCCTGAAAAACCCCAAAGGCATTCGGTCCCACGTTGCCGGTCAAGACAGCCCGCGCGCCGCGACTGATGACAAATTGGGCTGCCTGGATGCCAGCACCCCCTGGGGCCGAGACAGTCGGGTTCTGCACAGCCTCGAACTGCATCGTATCTGTATCTACAAACAAGTAGTAGGGACAGCGACCGAACACTGGAGCAACTTCTGCCCCAAGGTCGGTGCCAGTAGCACTTACGGCGATTTTCATGAAACTCCTCCTTTCCATTGCATGACGGGTTTTCCCTACAGAATCCCCGAACTAGCAGACAATTTTCGAGTGGGTGTGGGGATGACGGCTGAACAATCACCGTCATCCCCGCCTCTATGGGGTTATGTGGCTTGTTTTTCTAATTCCTCGATGCGCTTTGTAATGGCATCCAGTTGTGCTTTCAGGGCTTCTGCTTGTGATTTCAGCATCTGGGCCTCTTGCTGTGGCGACATAGCGCCGGGCGCTGGGGCTGCGAAAGGCCACATCGGTGCCCCCCACGCAGCCATCGCTGGGGTGGGCCAACGACCGGTCATCAAGTACTCAGCGCAGGGTCCCAGGCCACTGGCGCTCCGTCCCACCCAGCCGGGGCTAAAGCCGAAGCGCATCCAGCCGGGCTGCCCTGTAGCGTAGTACAACCATCGGTGTCGCACGGGTATCCCTCCTTTCTCTTCTGTTTTTCATTTGCAAACCTATCGCTGGAGAGGCGGGTAACGGAGCGGAGGGTATGGCACTCCAGCATAAGGGCTCATTCCTATGGCCCACCATCGGCGCGGGAGCCATGGGAAGGAGCGGCAATAGGGATAGGGGTTGCCCATTCCTCGCCCTATGCCGAGCCCACGAGTAAGGCCTGCGCCAGGCCAATACCCTCTTCCGAACCCTCTGGCCCCTCGACCGAACCTTGCCATCTTCATCACCTCCTCTTCTCTCAGTGCAACAGTTCGGTATGATCCACGATCGTGCCATCTATGTAGGCTCGGACTGCTGTCTCGACATCCGGGATATCGGTAATGATCGGCGTGATTCCGTACTGCCTCATACTTTCATAGGCCCCCGCCCCCATCCCACGGGCCAGAAGCACTTGGCAATCGGCGATGGCGGCGGCCATCCGCGTGTGGCGGCTCTGCGCGGCTGCATCAAAGCCGTGACCACGCGGGTCGGCCCTGTGGGCCTCTTCGGCCTGTGGCTGACCAGCAAACTGGGCATGGCCCATCTTGTCGCGGGTTTCACGGGCAACGATTTTTCCGTCCTCGATGGTCAGGACGAGATAGAAAGGGGCGCGGCCAAAGTGCTGACTGATAGTCACCCCATCTTCCGTCACAGCGGCGATTTTCATAGTTCCCTCCTGTTTAGAATTTGCGTTTTCCACTGCTAACTGAAGAGCGGTGTTGTTTTCCGCTCCGGTATTACCTCGATCAATCGTGCGACGATGGGTGCGAAGGTTTCTGTTGGGTATGCCTCAATCGCCCCCTGGTCGCATAATTGCGAGAGGCGGGGTTCGATTGGCAACCGACCTAATAAAGGTACTCCCAGCCGCCTGGCGGTCTCTTCGGCGTGGCTGGGGCCGAAGATATCGTAAGGCTGGTCGTTGTCCGGGCACTGGAAGTAACTCATGTTCTCAATTAGGCCCAGGATAGGTACCTGTAGCTGCGAGGCCATTTGCGCGGCCTTGCGGACCACCATGCCCGCCAATTCCTGGGGTGAGGTAACTAACACTACCCCATTCAGCGGCAGGCTTTGCATCACGGTGAGAGGCGCGTCAGCCGTGCCTGGTGGTAGGTCTACCAGCAGGTAGTCCAGATCACCCCAGAAAACATCGCCCCAGAATTGTTTGATCGCCCCACTGATCAAGGGGCCGCGCCAGATCACGGCAGCGTCCTCGAAGGGGAGCAACAAGTTGATGGACATGATCCCGATGCCTAGTTTGCTTCGCACCGGGAGGATGCCCAAAGGGCTCTGACTTGGCCTGTCTGCCAAGCCGAACATTTTTGGAATACTGGGGCCGGTGATGTCGGCATCGAGAATGCCCACTCTATGTCCTTCGTGTCTTAGACCCACAGCCAACAGGGCAGTCACCAAAGATTTGCCTACGCCTCCCTTTCCACTCATTACGGCGATCGTGTGGCGAATGTCATTGAGATGTGCTGCCAACGGGGTCGCCTCTTGGGCAGAGACAACCTGTTCCCGCTCCTCAGCAGTCATTTCCGTCACTTCGACTTCTACTTCTTGCACACTCTCTAGGGCCAGTACCGCGGCCTTGGCATCCTGGACAATTTTGTCCTTAAGAGGGCAGGCCAGTGTGGTCAGTGCTAGGCGAAAGCGCACTTTCCCGTCCTTCACCACAATATCACGCACCATCCCCAACTCGACGATGCTTTTTCTTAGCTCAGGATCTATCACCCCTTTCAGCGCTTCACGAATTTTTTGCTCAGTGATCATGCATCCTCCTTTGTGGATCTTTCAGGTTTAGGAACTCGCTCCTTGATCGCAACGACAGCGAGTCCGGGTTGACTAAAAACACAAAACTAAACTCCCTCTCAAGGGATATAGCCATTGCTCAGGGTCTCTGCGCTCCTCACCAAAACATGGTCTTTCACTTGCTGCCATATTCGAATCAGTTCCTGTGTCACGGGTCCATCGGTGTATTCGCTTACTGGGACCCCATGCACCATTGCCTCAGTAACCACCATATCGTAAGGAAGGCACCCAGCCAGAGGGACGCCCCTTTCTGTGCAGAAGTGAGCCACTTCCTTGGCTCGTCTTGGGTTGATGTCGGCTTTGTTGATGCACACCAAGGCCTGTATCCTAAAATGCTCTGTCAATGCCAATATACGCGCCAGGTCATGTGCACCTGAGATGGTGGGTTCAGTTATTAGGAGAGCTAAATCAGCCCCCGTCGCAGCGGCGATGACCGGGCAGCCGATGCCTGGTGGGCCGTCCACGATGAGGAGGTCGCTGTGATCCTCCAGTGCTGCCAATCGTGCCCGTTGCTTGACCAAACTCACTAGTTTGCCTGAATTCTCGCGGGCCGCAATGAGATGGGCATGGAACAGCAGTCCAAAGCGGGTACGGGACTGGAACCAGCGGCCATCCACCGAGTTCTCCATAGAGATGGCATTGGCGGGACACTGGTAGAAACAGGCGGCACATCCCTCGCAGGGAATGCGGTCCACACGATAACCGTTTTCCTCTCGCACAACGGCCCCGAAACGACAGACCTCTGCGCAGACGCCACAGGCGATACATGTTTGCGGGTTGATCACCGCCACCTGCCCTCCAACAAAGTCTTGGCTCTCCTGCACCTCTGGAGCCAGCACCAGTTCCAGGTTGGCTGCGTCCACATCGGCATCGGCCAAGACGATGGACATCTCCCGGGATGCCAGATGAGCCAGGGCAGCAGCGATGGTGGTTTTCCCAGTCCCACCTTTTCCACTCAGGACAACGATTTGCTTCACCCCAATTGCACCCTCACAATCCAGTTGTAGAGATCTTGGAAATGCTCTCGATACGAAGGAAATGCCTCCACCAGGGGCACACCGTCTGAGCATGGGGCTGCGATACGCCTGTCGAGAGGAATGCGCATTAGGACAGGGATGCCCTCAGCGGTGCAATAATCTTCCACCCCGGTATTACCAACACCGTCACGGTTTATGACCACACCGACGGGCAAGCCCAACGTGTCGCGCGCCACCTCGACTGCCAGCCGCAGGTCGTGGAGGCCGAATGGCGTGGGCTCGGTGACAAGGAGGGCGAAATCGGCTCCGCGAAGACTTTCCACTACCGGGCAAGCAGTGCCGGGAGGCGCGTCCAAGATAGAGACAACCCCCGGTTGGCATTCTTGGAGGCGCTTCTTAAGTTGGCGTATAACGGGCGTGGCCATTGGTTCGCCCACATTTAGGATGCCTTGGGCGAAGGCAATCGGACCTGCCTGACCTTCCTCGATGATGCCAACTGGCCTTGGCTCTTCGTGCATCGCTTTTTGAGGACAGTTCAGGATGCAACTCCCACAGCCATGGCAGAGTTCCGGGAAGATCAGCAATTTCTGCCCGACCACTGCGATGGCGTGATAGGCACAGACCTCCGCACAGCGCCCGCAATAATCGCAGAGAGCAAAATCCACCACTGGGAGAGAGACACCCACCTCCTCTCTTCGCTGGATGGTTGGTCGCAGGTACAGGTGGGCGTTCGGGTCCTCTACATCGCAATCCAGAAACTGGACGGCCAGGTGCTCCTGCAAAGCGAGCGCCAGGCTGGTCGCCACAGTCGTCTTGCCAGTTCCTCCTTTGCCGCTGGCTACAGTGATGATCATTCTTCCCCCCGTATGGAACGTTCGCGAGTACAACTGCGAGTTCCTTCTGTCTTTCCTTTTAACATCGTCAACAGCCTGACCCCTGCTAACTGGGGAAAGGTGGCTCCCTGGCTGACGCATCTCAGCACAGCCTGATTGTCCATCACCACAGTACCCGCTATTGCGTGGACTCCGTACTCAAAGAGCAGCGGTGATAATGGCGTGCTGGCTCCGAGGACGACGACAAATGCGTCTGGACGGCAAAGTGCCATCAATTTGTCGAAGGTATGGTTGATCAGTGAAGTCCCCGTAATGGCAACCACGTCAGCCTGGGGCAATACAGCAGGCGCCTGTTCGGCCGGCAATTCATCGCCGCGCGGCTTCAGTTCCAGCACCCATAGTTGCCTGGCCCAATCGCGGATCCGCGGCGTGAATGGAAAATGACCTACAATAGCAACCTGTTTGCCCGTCCCACGCTCTCGGATTAATTCCTCAGCATTTAGTTCGATGCAGAGATTCTCGTCCACCTCCAGCAGTGAATTGATGGCTGCCATGCCGATACTAGCCTCTAGGAGGCTGTTCGAACGCACCATAGTTGACAATTCCAAAGCGCTTCGTTCCAGCAGATGGCCGGCTTCTCTGACAGGGCCGCGGTGGCAATGGTCGTCATCGCGCAGTGTCGAGGCCAAGCCACAGCGACTGCTTACCACCGCCGTCCAGAATGCCCCAATGCAGACGTCCTGCACTGGTCTATCTTCTCGTAAACTAGCAAGCAAGTCTTCAATGATAGGCACCTGCTCCCTCCTGCATGTGTTCGTCATGGGCGGTGAGGAAGGTGTGCAAGACTCGATCTATTATGCGTAGTTCTTCTATCCAACGCGCGAGGTGCCGATCGCCTTCCGCAGTAAGACAATACACTCGGCGAGGCGGGCCCTGGCTGTCATCATCCCACATCGAACTGACGAGACCTGCCTCCTCCATGGCTTGCAGCCGGCGGTACACCACGCTGGGATCCCATGGGCTTTCGCCAAACCCAAATTCGGCAAGCGCCCTCACGAGATCGTACCCATGGGTGCACCCTTGGTGCAATAGTAACAGGAGACAAGGCTCGACAAAACGATATATCCGACCGCGCTGGAAATGACCTCTTGGTCTGCCTCGCCTGCCATATGCTCTACCAGGCATAACTTTCTCCTAAGTGCCTTTGACTATTTGCATTGTGCATATAGTATACAACAGAAGTGCTATTTTGTCAAGTCCAAAAACACGCAGACGCCTGAGGGATGCAAGCGTTCGGAGAACATGGGGATAATCTCGTCCTTATTGGTGGTGGCTGTGTTGCGCTCTTTGCATTGCAGGAGGCTCAAGGAGGAATCAAAAGGCCCGGTGATTCACAAATCAAAGTACCGGGCCTTTTGATGCAAACAATCACGGGAGTGGATGGGAGTCGAACCCACCGAGGCTGCCTCAGCAGCACCCCCCAGACGGTTTTGAAGACCGCGGAGCCCACCGGGACTCAACCACTCCCACGCTCTCTATTATATCCCTTTTGTCTCGCTCGTCAAAGTTCCCCTGATTGCGCACGCATCCACGATGTCATCGGTACAATGATATACCCAAATTCCAAATCGCCGTAGACTTCGTATCCTTCGGGTCCCCAGTACCAGCAATAATAGGCGATGTAGGCACAGAAGGCAGCGTCCAGTGTATCCTCATAGGTTTTTAGGGCCCGGCCACGTAACCCCTCAATTGGCCGATCGATCAGATCCATGCCCAGATCTATGGCTGGTGTGGCCACTTGCAGCCTGCCCAAGTATTTTTGTAATTGCCGGAGCCCTTCGTAACGCCTGGTGTAGTCGCCGCGTTTGTACTTCAGCGTGCGCTCCAAGCGAAATATGGAGATCATGGCTGGATGGGGATAGACCTCAAATATACGCCGCGATTTTTCCCCGCGCGCCAGGTTCAGCGTCTGGACAAAGCCGTATTTGGCCAGAGCCTTGGCAATCCGCTCGCCGCGGACGGCACCACCACGTCGCTGTCGATTGGCAGGGTATGTTCCAGCCTGGAATCGTCCGAATTTCTGGGTGATGAGCCGGTCACAAGGGCGCGTGCCGGTCTGGTTCGGCACGATGAGGGGTGCATCTACCGCTACCCACGCAGGGCCGCTCCCTGCCATCGCTACCACCGCTGAGACTATTTCTGAGTTTCTTCCTGCTCGAGGAACCACTGCGGCCATGCGTCCCTCTTCGATGGCAACGATGCTTGACTCATTTCGTTCAGACCAAGCCAGATCAATCCCGATGAATCGCATTCCTAGTCCCTTAGTTCTCCATATGGAGGCAGCAGGCGAATGAGCTGCTGTGATTAATGCTCGTCGCTGGTGTAGATATTACATTGCTTATCCATGAATTGCTAAATCGTGGGGCGTGGAGTAGTATTAACTAAGACTGCGAGGTGGTATGCGGAGTGATTTGCAAGAGGGATGTACTGTACATTAGAAAAATAGCGACGGCTTCGTAAATGAACAAAGTGAATCGCTGTCTAAATCGAGTGGTTTATGTTATTGCCAGCCACTGGCTAGCGATGGTGAATATAGCGATAGGTCTACTCATTGGGTTGTCCTTTATCGCACCCTTAGCGATGGAATTGGGTCTCAGCCAGCTGGGGCGACTTCTCTACACGGCCTTCATTCCCTTCTGCCACCAGCAGCCGGAGCGATCCTTTTTCCTTTTTGGCCCACAGTTCACTTACTCTCTGAGAGAACTTGTCAGATTAGTCGGCCCTGATGTGCCCAGGCGCTATGTGGGCAACACAGCGATCGGGTTTCGGTTGGCCATTTGCGAACGGGATATCGGCATCTACGGAGGACTCCTCCTGGCAGGCTTGATCTTCGCTCTCCTAAGAGAGCGCTTGCGGCCTCTTTCTGTTCGATATTATCTGCTGCTTATCCTGCCAATGGTCATTGATGGATCTGCCCAGTTGCTTGGTCTGTATGAGAGCACTTGGTGGCTTCGTCTCCTGACGGGGGTTCTTTTCTCTATAGCCACCGTGTGGTTGGTGTACCCAATGGTGGAAGCGGGGATGAGAGCGGTCCAACGGACGGCGGGAAAATATCTAGCCGCAACTACTGCATATCGGTAGGAGGCTGCCACCCCAATGCAGTGGAAAGCCCCTCCTTATATGCTAAGGGAGGGGCATATGGACTGCTCCTATTATCAGGTAAACGCACTCGAATTTCCCGCGCCTGGGGATCAGCGCGGTACTTCCGCTTTCAAAATCGCGCGAGAGCGACCCACGTTGAGTCCCATTGACAACATCTCAGGCTCATCTGGGTTAGAGGGGTTGCTCTCAGTGCTGTAATCTTCGGCCTGGAGGGTCACTACTTGTGGCATTAGCATAGCCTTCGTTTCGTGATGGTCCACCGCAGCGAGTTCCTCTGTGTGATCGGTCATAGCCCAGGCTTCCCAGCCACAGCGTGCGACGTAGTCGTAGGAAAGGTAGGCGAAGCCTTTCGCTCCCCAGTAGGGCCCCCACGAATTTACGATTTTGAACGCTTGCAACGAATCGTCATAACCAACGACAAAGACAACATGGTATCCTAACACCTGTTCATTGGACTGAGGTGGACTAACCAGGGGGTTATTTCGGCTGGCGAAATAGAAAGATGGATATACAGAGATGGTAAGCACAAAACCATCCCCGCGAGCCAAGTGACGTTTCAGCACATCGATGTTCGCATTGCCTTTTCCTCGGAAGAGGTAACCGTAGCCATCGACTCGGTATTGCCAGGCCTGGGCCAAGTGCGTCTCAGTAGGACCTGTGCAGATATCGGTGGGCGTGTAAGGGAAGGCATCCAGCGTTGCTGCTCCTCGGGAGCGGATAATTTCCATGGCGTTGGGGACGGTCATGCCGGCATTGTATTTGCAGTTGCTCGTGGTCCGCTGGTTATATATAAAACTCGGGCTAAATTGATGTTCGGGCCGGGCGGGGTCCCAACCTCGTTCCTTGTTCTCTTGAAAACCCTTGTAGTAGTACGCCACAGCCCAGGCAGTGCAGTCGGCTCGGCTTCGCTGCCCGGCAACAGGTGGTAGGTATTTGCTCCAATCCACAGCAGAGGGGAGCATCTCCGTTGCTTGGGGAGCGGGCAAAGCCTCTCCTTCGTTCACAGAAGATAATAGAGACTCCGTCGGCAGCACATCCGGCCTTTCCGCATAGGCTGGTGAGGCAGGCAGTGCCAGCAGGAGCGTGCAAACTAAGAGTATTGCGAGCGCAATTCGGGTTTTCATCGTCTCACCATCCTGCACGAGAGCCTAATTTGTGTATTAAAATTATACAATAAGTTACATATTAGTAGCGTAATGGTAACGTAAAAGTTAAGTGAAAAGTATACGGCCGAATCTGGGGAGCACTCTCCAGTGTAACGAACAGGAGAGGCGAGAGATAAAGAGGGTTAGGAGACGCTGGGTGATTGTTGGGGGATGGCTTTGCGTAACGGTCAATTAGTGATATAATGTGAGGCAAGTGACTTGGCCCAGTGAAAACCGTATGGGAGGTTGTGATGATCAGGGTGGATTTTCAGAAACAACTCACCGAAATGCGAGACGACTTGCTCGCGATGGGAAGCCGGGTAGACAGTGCTATTGCGCAGGCAGTTCAGGCACTGGTGGACCGCAACGTGGACTTGGCCCACGAGGTTATAGCAGGCGATATGCAGATTAACCAGGCACACCGCAATCTGGAGGAGAAGTGCCTGGCACTCATTGCCACCCAGCAGCCGATGGCTGGCGATTTGCGTTTCATCCTGAGCGTGGTCATCATGGCCTATGAAATGGAGCGCATGGGCGATCACGCCGAGGGAATCGCGGAATTGGCCATTCGTTTAGCCGATCAGCCTCATATCAAACCGCTCATTGATATCCCGCGCATGGCAGAGAAAGCCCGTTGGATGCTCAAACAGGAATTGCAAGCCTTTGTGGACCGGGACATAACACGTGCCAAAGCCATTGCCGCCGAAGACGACGAGATGGATGCACTCTACGATCAAATATTTCGGGAACTCCTTGTTCTCATGATGGGCGACCCGCGCATCATCACTCGTGCGACTTACTTGCTTTGGGTGGCCCACAACCTGGAACGCATCGCGGATCGGGCTACGAATCTGGGAGAGCGGATCGTATTCTTGGTGACAGGCGATGTGGCAGAACTGAATCCAGAACGCCAGCGTCACGAAGCGGAAGGGCGAAAATGAACCTCGAAGAAGCCATCCGACTATTAAATTGGCTCGAGGAAGAGCGACGTAAGGATAAGGCTCTTCTATCCGAGTTGCAGGCCACAGTAAAAAGCCAGTCCATTGTCCTGGAGGAACAGACCCAGAGGCTCCAAAGCCTCCAAGGGGAAATGACGCGCTTGCAAGGAGAGTTGGCTCGCTATGCTCAGTTCGAGGCTGCGATCCAAAACCTGCGGGCGGAGTTGGCCAATCAGGTAGAAGGGCTGCGCGAGGAGAGACGCATCTCTGAGGAACAGAAAGCGCGAGAAGCAAAGGCTCTGAATGAGCAGTTCAAACGCACTTTGGCGACGCTTCAGCACAAGGTGGATGCGATGCCGGAATTCGAGCGCGCTATCGAACCCATCCGCCTTTCCAATGAGCGACTGATCAACGAGGTGGGACGATTGGCGGCGCAGGCTGAGGCCTTGGCAAGCCAAAACAGGGAGCAGAACGAACACATCGCGTTGCTATTGGAGTTCCAAGGATCTGTGAACCAGCGGCTCACGAACCTGGAGCAGCGAGTAGACACTCTGAGTCGTAAAGGCAGCAATCACGACGAGCGCCTGGCTTTCTTGATGGAGACCGTTGGGGGCGCCAACCAGCGACTGGGCGAAGTTCAAGAGGCGGTTAGGACTTTGCGCGCCAGGGCTGATGCTCTCGAGAGCCGTATGGATAGCCAGAGCACTCGCTATGATCAGCACATTGGGGCTCTTCGCGAGGCTTTTGATGTGAACAAGCGAGAGCAGGCCCAAGCGCTCGAGTCTATGCAACTTGCGCTCCAGCGGATGAAGACCATGATCACCGAGACGGACGCCACCGTGGCTGGCTGGCGTGATGAAATGGCGAACTGGCGCAAGCAGTACGAGATGTTCTTGGAACTTTACGAGCGGAACAAGAAGACCTTGTTTGATCTGCTTGAGATCGAGAAATCCATGCGCCAGCAACAAGATGAGATGCGCGAACTACAGCGCGTTGCCACAGAGCGCCAAAAGAACGAACTGCTCGAGTGGCAGGACAGGCAAGCGAAGCTCGATGGTGCACAGGACGAACGCCTCTCACGCTTGGAGCGGGGGTGGCAAGAGATATCAGCGAACCTTGATGGACTTCATGCTGATCTGAACGCGCGGGCTGTTGAGTTGTCCGAGGCGATTGCGAAGGTGTGGCAAGCGTGGAGGGGCACGCTCCAAGAGCAAATCGAGTTGTACAACCGATTAATGGAGGAGAACAGAGAACGTTAATATGCATGTCCTTGGTACTGCGGGCCATGTGGACCACGGCAAATCTACCTTGGTAAAGGCTCTGACGGGTATTGACCCGGACCGGCTCCGTGAAGAGAAGGAACGGGAGATGACCATTGACCTGGGCTTTGCATGGCTCACTCTGCCCAGCGGCTTGGAAGTCAGCATTGTGGATGTGCCCGGCCATGAGGATTTCATCAAGAATATGTTGGCTGGTGTGGGTGGAATAGATGTGGCACTATTTGTGATCGCTGCCGATGAGGGAGTGATGCCCCAGACACGTGAGCACCTGGCCATCCTGGATTTGCTGGGGGTGCACAATGGTGTAGTGGCCCTTACCAAAAGCGACCTTGTAAACGATCCTGAATGGCTGGCTTTAGTAGAAGCCGATATATCCGAATTGTTTGCGGGGACAACATTGGCAAACGCAGCCATCATCCCGGTTTCAGCGAAAACGGGCTATGGGCTGCCAGAGCTACTGGCTGAACTGGAACGCATCTTGAGCAATGTGCCGGAGCCTGCGGATTTGGGTCGCCCTCGGTTGCCCATTGACCGCGTTTTCACTGTAGCCGGCTTCGGGACAGTGGTCACCGGTACATTGCTGGATGGTCAGTTGCACATCGGGCAGGAAGTCGAGATCCTGCCGCCAGGTATTCATACTCGTATCCGGGGTCTGCAAAGCCACAAGACGAAAATTGATGTGGCCAAGCCATCCAGTCGTGTGGCTGTGAACCTGACAGGCGTCTCCACTGAGCAGTTGGCACGGGGGCAGGTACTGACTCTACCTGGCTTGTTTGAGCCGACTCAGTTGGTGGATGCCCGCTTACGGCTGCTCCCGAGTGCTCCGAAGCCGCTGCGCCACGATGCATCTGTGGATCTGTTTCTCGATGCGGCTGTTGTGTCAGCAAGGGTGCGATTATTAGAGCACCGAGAACTCCTTCCCGGAGAGGAGGGCTGGGTCCAATTGCGCACTGAGGAGCCTATCGTGGCCGCCCGTCAGGGCCGATTCATTGTTCGTCAAGCCTCGCCCAGCCTAACCCTTGGGGGTGGCACCATTGTCGATCCTCATCCTTCACGACGATACCGACGCTTTCGTCCGGAGGTGATCGCCCGGCTGGAACAGTTGGTTCATGGGACGCCGCAGGAAATATTGCTTAGCACGCTGGAACGCTTGGGGCCAGTGGAGGTCGCAGAACTAATGGAGGCGAGTGGGCTGAATCCCGCGGAGGCTGAAGGTGCACTCTCTGCTCTACACCAGAGCGGGCAGATCATCGTCTTTGGGAATGGCCTGTCCAGTGCCAGCTATGTGGTCACCACGGCCGGTTGGTCAGTGCTGGAGGAACGGCTGAGCGCGGTGTTGGCCAATTATCATCGTCAGTATCCTTTGCGGGTGGGGATGCCGCGCGAAGAACTCAAAAGCCGGTTAGGCCTGGCTACGCGGCTGTTCCAAGATGTATTGGCAATGGCAGTCTCCAAAGGGATAATAGTCGAGGGCCAAGGGACAGTGCGTTTGGCCGATCACCGGGTGCAGTTGAGCCAGGAGCAACAGGCCAGGGTGAACGATTTGTTGGCCGCATTTGACCGGGAGCCGTACGCCCCACCTTCTTATGCCGAGTGCGAGCAGGCAGTCGGGCCGGATGTACTGGCCACATTGTTCGAAAACAAGACCTTGATCCGATTGAGCGATTCTGTGGTTTTCCGCACCGAAGTCTATGAAAGGATGGTCGAGGCCGTTGTGCGTCGCATTCGCACCGAGGGCAAGATCACTTTGGCTCAGGTGCGCGATATGTTCGGCACGAGCCGGAAATACGCTCAGGCGCTATTAGAATATTTGGACGAGCAGCGGGTTACCCGGCGGGTAGGTGACGAACGGGTGTTGCGATGAGGGGTGAACGGTGCCGCTGAAGTTGGGGGAAATCAGTCAGAGCATTTTGGAAATGGCGCGACAGGCTACCACTCCTGAGCGCCAGGCCTACATAGAGCGGGCACTGGAACTGTTGCACGCAATAGACCCCGAACTCCTACGTCACAAAATAGACGAACAGAAAGGGACCGCGGAACGCACCCCTTGGCTAGTCGCCCGGCCTATCGGCACTCTCAATGGCAAGTTCGCTGCTCCTAAGCCGCCACAGGATTTCAGTGTGGTCGCTGCAGATGGCTCTGCTATCCCACCTCAACGTTATGGTCTAATGCCCTTCTTTGTTATTAACACCGGCTGCGCGGCACTCACTTATGGCGCGCATCCCGGCGCGGTGCTTGATTCTGAGACAAGGCTGTATTTTCGTGATGAGGAGCTCTACGCGTTGCCTGAAAGCCGTGACGGACCCATTGAGGCCGCAAGGTTGGGGGCAAAGATGGCGGTTGAAGAATTAGGCTATCTGCTAAGGGTAGTCCAAGGTGTGGAAAAACCTGCGATCGCACTGTACGACGGCTCCCTGATCCTGTGGCCGATTCAGAACGAGGTGCGAGAGGTACGGCAAAAGTTCGTGGGAGATTTTCTTGATAGCCTAGATGGGTTCCGAAGTTTGGGCGTCCCAATTGCCAGTTATATCAGTCACACCGATGCCCAAGACTTGGTGAATGCCCTGCGCATTTGGCTGTGCGGGCGTCGACCGAGGAACTGCAAGGCTTGTGCGCAAGCCCCAACGGGGGCTCAAGAACTTTGTATGGGCTTGGCGAGCATCCGCGATTATGCTCTATTAGCGAACCTGTTGGACCCGGGCGAGCGCACAGACTTGTTCGAGAGCCAGTCGGCGATCTTGCAAGGCTATCGACAACACAGAGTGCGGTTTTTCTATCTGAATGTGGGGGGAGAGATATCACGGGTAGAAGTGCCTGCCTGGGTGGCTGGCGATGAAGAGATGCTGGATCTCGTGCACGCGCTGATTGTAGACCAGTGTCGACGCAGCCCAGATCACCCGCCTTATCCACCGGCATTACAGGAGGCTCACGAGCAAGCAGTGATCCACACCGCCGAGCACCGTTTACTGGAGGAGATGATCGAACGGGCGCTGGCAGAACGGAATATCATACACGCGCGAGGGGCCAAAGATATCAGCAAAAGGAGAAGGGGAGTATGAGAGTCGGTGAAATCATCGAGACGAGTTCCACCGGCTTGTGGGCTGAAAGTTTTGAGTTGAACCGCCCTCCCGCATTGGGTAGCCTGGTTTCGGTTCGGTTGCCAGGCGAATCTATAGATATCTATGCCGTTGTGTCACACGGTAGGACAGCGGGTCTAGACCCAAGCCGTCATGCGGTGCGACGAGGAACCGAGGATCTACAAGACGAGCGCATTTACGCTGCACACCCGGAATTGGAGCACATCTTACGCACAGAATTCGCCGCTGTTTTCGTGGGCTATCGCCGTGAAGGACATGTGTATCAGCATTTGCCCCCCCAACCCCCACCGCTCCACTTCTCCGTACACGCATGTGAAGCCGAAGAGGTCAAGCGATTCAGCGCAAATCTCCGTTACCTTCGGTTGCTGCTTACTGCCACAGGTGAAGTGCCGGTAGAGCAGTTACTTGCCGCCCACATCCGCCAGGTTTACGAGTTGCGAGGGCGCGATAGAAATTGGCTGGAAGTGGCGGCGCGCGAGGTGGCCGCGTTGCTTAAAACGAATTCCGAATCGCTTATGACCGTTCTATATGCTATTGAGCCAGAGGGTGAAATATGAAAGGTACAAGATTGGGCGTGGTAACTTCAGGGGCCTATAATACCGGGTTAACGGTGCGACTGGACCCCGATGTATCCACCGAAAACCTGCGCATTGGCGATTTCGTCGTTGTGGAAGGTGAGCAGAATCTGTATTTCAGCCTGGTAGAAGACATGGAATTGGCCACTTCCGATCCGCGACTGTTGGTAGACCCACCGCGCGATGCGTCCTCTCTCGTCAGGAGGGCGTTGGCTGGCACGAATGCCTATGGTACCGTCGTCGTGCGCCCTCTACTAATGATGGAGAAGGTTGATTACGAGAGTTTGACATTGCAGCAGGAAGAGACGAGGCCACAGCCTGTGCGTACTATACCGATGCACTTCGCTATTCTGCGCGAGGCAAATGAGGTGGATTTCGCCACAGTTTTCGGCAATGAGAGCCAGCGCAACTACTTCGCCATGGGAACGCCACTGACTATGGATATCCCGATCTGCCTCCGGCTCGACCGCTTTGCTGAGCGCTCCAGTGGCATTTTCGGCCAATCGGGCACAGGTAAGAGTTTCCTGGCCAGGCTCCTGCTTTGTGGCATTATCCAATCTGGCGTGGCGGTTAACCTTATCTTTGATATGCACGACGAGTACGCTTTCGATAAGCAGACCGAGGACAAGAGGTGGGTGAAAGGCTTACGGCAACTCTTTGGTTCGCGAGTACGAGTTTATTCGCTGGATGAGAGGGACCAGGCCCAGCGCGGTCGCAATGTAGATGTGGTGCTGAAGATAGGCTTAAACCAAATTGAGGCTCAGGATGTGGTGCTCCTGGCCGAAGAGTTGAATCTGCGTCAGACCACAGAAGCCACAATAGGCTTGCTCTCCGATCAGTATAAGGAGTCGTGGCTCCAGCGGTTGCTGAGCATGGAACCTGTGGAGTTGGAGGAATTCTGCGCGACGAGTGGCGCCCATCCTGGCTCTGTGGCTGCTCTTCAGCGCAATCTGAAACGCATTGGTCGCCAACCGTACATTGTGCCGGAGGCACCTTTCTCGGTGATAGATGACATGGTGAATACCCTGGATACTGGCCAGCATATTATCCTGACTTTCGGGCGGCATAACAGCGTTCTGGACTACATCTTGGTGGCGAATCTCATCACTCGCCGGGTACGCAAATTGTACGAAGAGAAGATGCGTAGGTTTGAAGAGACGCGAGACGAAGCCGACCGCCCACGTCAACTGATGATCACTATCGAAGAGGCACACAAGTTTTTGAACCCGGCAGTATCACGACAAACCATTTTTGGTACCATCGCCCGTGAAATGCGCAAATATAACGTCACCCTCCTGGTAATTGACCAACGTCCGAGCGGGATTGATACTGAGGTAATGTCACAATTGGGCACCCGCGTCAGCGGAAAACTCACTGAACAGCGGGATATTGATGCCGTATTGACAGGGGTGGCTAGTCGTGAGACCGTTCGTAGTGCCTTGGCGAGTTTGGATACAAGGCAGGAAGTTGTGATGATCGGCCATGCAGTGCCGATGCCCGTGGTGGTGCGCACCAGAAACTATGATGAGAACTTTTATGCCACCCTCACAGCCCGCCGTGATGTGAAAGAAGACGTAATGGACCTCTATGGACCACAAAAGTGATGAAAAGGAGCTAGCAATATGGGAGCAGCACGAGGAAAGGGTAGCAAAGCAGATTATCATCGCTTACTGATCTCGGTGGAAAGGGAGCAGTTCCGCCGTTTCAAAGCCCGGGCGGCGTTTGAGAACCTCTCCATGAGTGAACTCTCACGCCGATTCATTGACCAATGGCTGGGTGATTGGGGTGAACGTCTTGTTCCCTACACTGTGCAAGAAGGCGACACCATGGCCAGTATCGCGCGCAAATTCTATGGTGATGCCAAGCGACTCTGGGGCATCCTCTACTTCAATGGTCTGGACGAGCCCGATGATATCGTCCCGGGCCAGGAACTTCTTATCCCCGAACCAAAGATACAGCCGTAGATCGCTTTCACCGGACATAAGCGCGGCAAAAAGGAGGTCTAACTCCAAACAGCCTTGCTGGTCTCTAGTTGTGCATAGAGGGGGTACACAGTTACATACATCTCAAAGGCTTCAAAACCCCATCTTGGGGGTAATTGTAGGCGTGTAAAATCAGAACTGGGGGTATCAATTAATGACGACCCCCAGTTTTCCTTCTCAATCACAGCCCCAGCGTTCTCAGCAGGCCAATTAGGCATCCAGGGCCGGGCGGCGTTGGCCCAGGGGGTGGACTCTCGTCCTTATAGGCTAGATACGCATCAGTGCGGCCAGCTCCTTGGCTGTTAGGGTCCAGACCCAGGTCTACTGCCGCTTTCTTGAGGCGAGCCTTGATATCCGTGGGGCTCAGGGTGGGGTATGCCTGTAATAGTAGTGCTGCGATCCCGGTGGCGTGGGGGGTTGCCATGCTCGTGCCCGCGGCCTGGGTGTAATTCGCATCTATGGGTGTGCCCATCGTCGTCCCTTTGGCACGGCATGAAATAATAGCAACACCGGGTAGGACGATGTCTGGCTTCAAGCGGCCATCACTGGTTGGACCACGGCTGGAAAAACTGGCTAGATTGTCGTTATCATCTGTAGCGCCTACTGTGATCACATTCTCTGCGGCTCCGGGTGCTCCTATCGTGGAGGCGCCGGGCCCGAAATTGCCTGCCGCCACACAGACGACGATTCCCCTGTTGACCAATTCGTTGCAGGCAGTGGACAGAGCGTCTGTGCCATCCGAGGGGCCTGGGCTGCCCAGCGAAAGATTGACGACCTTTACACCCTGCTGCCATGCCCAATCGAGCCCTTGTATCACTTGGCTCATATAGCCTGTGCCGTCGGCAGCCAGTACCTTTGCCGCATAGATGCTTGCTCCAGGTGCGACGCCGCGGTATTTTGCTCCCGCCCCTGCCGCAATGCCTGCTACGTGGGTGCCGTGGCCGTTGTCGTCATCAGGACTGGGCCCCGCGAAACTGATTTTACCGGCGATGCGCCCAGCGAAATCCGGGTGCAGTGGGTCAATGCCCGTGTCCACGATAGCAATGGGAATACCGGTACCAGTGAAGCCCGCGGCCCACACCTTCGGCACTTGGATATGGGGCACAGAAACGTCCAGGCAGGTGTACACAATAAGGTCTTCCCAAATGTATTCGACTGTGGGGTCAGCGGCAATTCGCCTGATCTGTTCGTCTGAGGCCTTCATCGCTGCCGCTGGGATCAGCTGAAGGTGTTGCACTGCAGCGATGCCTGCTACAAACCTAGCCTGGACTCCCACCTCCGGTCTATATTTCACGATGATGCGTTTCTTTTCAATGGCCCTGCTGGGTTCCGCCATTGCGGCTACGAGGCCCGGTGAGATTTTCTCATTCATAATCG
Source organism: Chloroflexota bacterium (assembly GCA_014360825.1). NCBI lineage: Bacteria > Bacillati > Chloroflexota > Chloroflexota bacterium. The sequence goes on from JACIWT010000009.1 coordinate 28,872, forward strand.
TTCCCTATTCCCCACTCCTGAGCACTGACCACTGAGTCCGGCTCAATTCGCTCGACCCAAGGCTCCTCGGCGAGACGAAGTGCCTGGGCGGAAGTACATTCCATTGCCACGGCGTTGATAAGCCACAGGCGGCTGAGTACATGGCAACCCATTGCTTCTAAACGGGCTGCCTGCTCTTCTATATCCCCCTTGACGCGCACGATAAGCCTCACCGGAAAAGTCCCACCCTCTTCCAGTTTGCGCACCAGGTTTAGCTCTATTACACCCATGTATCTCAACTCCCCATGGCGACGACCATCGCTACTGCATTCTCGCAGGAATGGGAAAGGCTGACGTCAAGTTCTGTCAATCCCAGGTATTCGGCGCGCGCCTGCGCTTGTCCATGCAAGCGTACTAGTGGCTTGCCGCGTTCATCACCAAGAATTTCCATCTCGCGCCAGGAGATGCCTTGCATCCCTGTGCCCAGGGCTTTGGATACGGCCTCTTTGGCAGCAAAACGTGCTGCCAACTCGGGCACGTGCCCCCGGCTGTACGCTACCTCCGCGGGTGTGTAAACTCGTTTCAAAAAACGATCTCCCCAGCGGGCGATCACTCGCTCAATGCGCTCTATCTCGATGATGTCCACGCCTACACGGACCATTGCGAACCTATTTCTGCACTTGTTTACAAAGGTCGCCCATTGGGGTCGTAGCCGCGTCCGATGCAGCGGTAGATGAAGCCCATCTCGCGCATTCTTTCTGGTTCGTATACATTGCGCGCGTCGAAAAACACCGGTTGTTTCATGCTGTCACGGATGCGTACCAGATCCAGTTGTTTGAACTCATTCCACTCGGTAACTAAGATCACTGCATCCGCATTCTCAGCGACCTCATAGGGGTCCTCGCAATAGACCACGTCCTTGAGATAGTGTTTGGCTGTACCCATGGCCTGAGGGTCGTAGGCCTTGACTGTGCCGCCCTCGTTTTGGATGAGGTGTATTACTTCGATGGATGGGGCATCACGCATATCATCGGTGTTGGGCTTAAAAGCCAAGCCCCAGATCCCGATGGTTTTACCTCGATAGCCCCCCAAGATGTCGCGCAGTTTGGCGATGACCCGCTTACGTTGATCGTAATTGATGTCCATAACGGCACGCAACATCTGCGGGTGGCAACCATGGGTGGCGGCAATATGGACCAGCGCCCGCACATCCTTGGGGAAACAACTTCCACCCCAGCCGATTCCTGCGCCCAGGAAAGCTGGCCCGATGCGCTTGTCAGCGCCCATCCCTCGGGCTACCTCGCGCACATCAGCGCCCACTGCTTCACAGATGTTCGCCATTTCGTTGATGAAGGAGATCTTGGTAGCCAGGAAGGCATTGGAAGCGTATTTGATCATCTCCGCTGTTCTCAGGTCGGTGATAATAACCTCGGCATTCAGCGGAGCATAGAGTTCCGCCACCCTTTTTGCCGCTTGGGGGTTCGTTGAGCCCAGAACAATGCGGTCTGGGTTCATGAAATCGTACACCGCCGAACCCTCTCGCAAAAACTCGGGATTGGAGACCACAGCGAACTCAACGTCGTTCTGTTTGTGCTCGTTGATGATATCGGATACCAAGTCACCTGTGCCAATGGGGACGGTGCTCTTGTTGATGATAATAATGGGTCGGGTGAGGCGCTTGGCGATCTCCTGGGCCGAGAAAGCGACATTGGTCAGGTCAGCCTCGCCCTCGCTGCCCGATGGCGTGCCCACGGCGATGAAAACGAACTCTGCGTCTTTCATCCCTTCGTCCCAGGAGGTGGTGAAGTCCAAGCGTCTGGCCTCATTGTTGCGGCGGACAATTTCTTCTAAGCCAGGCTCATAGATGGGCAATATGCCCTTCTTGAGATTGTCGGCCTTCTCCTTGTTGCGGTTCAGGCAAATGACCTTGTTGCCCAAGTCGGCTAGGCATGCGCCGGTTACCAGTCCCACATAGCCTACGCCGATCACACAGATATTGCTCATTGAATGTGCCTCCGAGTTGAATGTAGTGTACTGCCAAATTAGGCGTTAAGACCAGCGAGTGAAGAGCAAACCAACTAACTCCTGCAGGTAGAAATCAAATGCCAAGACTGCGTGTTGGGCTGCCATACTTATTTGGGTAATCCTTGCAGGCCCCCACAAGCAATTGATATTCTACAAACAAAAATTTTATCACAGAGTGGGGTCAGGGCAAAATGAGAGCACAAAAATCGTCGCGATAGCCAATTTCTCAAAAGGGACATTTCATCGGTGACGAATCGCGTCTTCGTGTAATAAACGCGCCACCTCTTGGCCAAGTTCTACAGCGTAATTGCTGCCCCGGTCCCATGGGTATACCTGGCTCATGGTGGCTAAGTAGAGGCCAGGGATGGGTGTGCGTATTGAGGGGATCTGCTGCGAGTAGTTCACTGGTACCACAGGCTGAGCATAGGGCTCCCGGCAGAGCCAACTATCGCGAATCCAATCGGGAGTGAAAGAAGGGTTGAAGCGCCGCAAGGCTGGGAGATAGAGGTTCAGCAAATCCTCTTTCGTCATTTGGTAGCGCGGGTCGTCCCGCGACGGGTAATCGCCCAGATAGATGATGTGGTCTCCGCCGTAGTACTCTGAATCTATGTAGTTCGTGTGCTCTACCAAGGCCAAGAAGGGAAATTCGCCCAAGGGTAGGTTCAGCCAGTAGAACCCTTCTGTCAGAGGATATTTGAGGGCGAGGATGAGCACCTGGGCGCCTACTGTCTCCATGCTGCACACTTTAGTCATATAGTCAGCGGGCAAATCAGGCGCTAAGTCTGCCATCACCGCTGCCGGCACGGTGGCGATCACGCGATCGAAGCGCATCTCACTGCCGTCTGTTTGGAGGACAATACCGTTTTCCTGCGCCGTGATGCGATGCACAGGTGTGCGCAGGTGGATTTCACCTCCTCGATTGCGGACATGCTCGGCTATCTTCTCCATCAGCGCTTGGAAACCACCCACGTAGTATCCCAAAGCCGTGCTGCGTTTATGTACCCGTGCCCAAAACCAGGCCATGTTCACTCGCTGCCAATCTTTGGGGAATTTGCCCGTCAAAAGGGGTTGCCAGATGATCTCATATATTTCCGGGCCTAGGGCGCGTAATAGCCACTCGTGGGCCGTCGTTCGCTCCAGCGGTGACCAATTGCGCAGAAGCCGCAGATACAACGTTACCAAGCCGAAACGGAATTTCTGCATCCAGGTGAGGTGGGGGAATCTTAAGATAGCGGTCGGGCGATCGAAGGGGTAGAGATGGCCTTGATACCAAAGCGCAGTGACGGGGGTGCGGAAGAAGAACTTTGCTCCGACCTCTCTGCTCAGGTGCTGCACTGCCCAATCCGACTGAAAAAGGTGGTGATAGAAGCGATCCAAATGCCAATCCCAGCCGCTGGCTTTGAAACCCGAGCCCAGCCCACCTAGTTGGTCGCTCGCTTCGTACACAGTGACGCGATACCTCAGTTTGGTGAGTTCATAAGCAGCGGTCAGTCCCGTCAATCCGCCACCGATAATACCCACTCGTGGGGCATGACCCTCATCCATGGCTTCACCTTCTCGGTATCAAGAGGAAAACGGAGAGCACTGAGCGCGCAACAGAGGAAATCATTTGGCTCAACAGTATTTTTGGATGATGCTTCAACGTGTCGTTTGGTTCTCTGTAATCCCCGTGGCTGGCACAGGTGCTGATTTCAACATCTTCTCCAGCACTTTCTCCAAAGCCATCGTGTGGCTGCATACTCCTCGCTGTGAGAAGAAGCGGCAAGTGCAATTCCAATTTCCGCGGCGATATGTGATGCGGTGAGTATCGTGCTCACCTCGGAAGGTCACTGCGAATTCCTCGAACTGTATGCGATCCCGCTGTTCGGCGTAAAGTCTGGCTTTCTGAATTTTGCTGATCATCCCGGAGTCCATTTCTACAGCCTCCTTGTGCTGATCTATATCCACGGGTCGGCGATCCGTGACCCGGATCTCTCGTAAATAAAAGAGACACCTCGCCGCGGTGGCCTAGTGTCTCCTGCAACCACACTGCCATATTTCGTGCACTATCGTCCACCAAGTGCCCTCCTGGGTCTGCCAAAAAGGTCATTCTCCAGTATCCCCAGTATAACCGGTTTGACTCCATTTGTCAATGACGCGTGGCGCGCGGAGTTTCCTAAATGTTCGTCTTAGCGCGACCTTTTCTTCACGCCTGCGTATAGCCAAATGACAGATGCTCTATTTGCCAAAACTAGAATCTCGTGTAGAATGCCTATAAGCGAGACGCGGTCATTGCCTTCAGGAGACGCTACTATGCTTGGACAAGGTCGCGCTATCGGTCTTATTCTTATGGCCTTAGGGTTGGTTATCGGGCTGGCGATCACGGGGTGGCTTTTTTCTGGCCTGGCAGAGGGGCGACTCTACCGCTCTGGTTTCTTGCTGGGCCTGATTTTGGCGATGGTTATAGCCCTTCCCCTCATAGGTGCGGGGATCTTCCTTTTTGTGCAAGGTCGCTCAGAGGCCCGAGAACTGGCTGAAGTCGCTAAAGAGAAGAAGTTGCTGAACATGGTGCAGACTCAAGGTAAAATCAGCGTCTCTGAGGCAGCCATTGAACTTGGTCTATCTCGCGATGCAGTGCAAAATTATATCTACGATTTAGTGGGGAAAGGGCTTTTTACTGGATACATCAACTGGAACGACGGCATTCTCTACGCCAAATCGGCGGCCGAGATGCGTACCACGAAGTGTCCCAACTGCGGCGGAGAACGGGAATTGGTGGGTCAGGGCATTGTGAAGTGCCCCTATTGCGGTTCAGAGTTGTTCTTGTAAGATGCATATTATCTTGCTACCAAGGGAGGAAAATTGAATATGAAGGGCAATCTGCGAGAGAAAATGGAATCGGGGCGCAATGCTCTGGAAAAATTAGTGGCCAATCTGCCAGGATACCAGGGTTACAAAGAGAAAGAGTTACGCCGTGAGGCAGATAAACTACTGCGCAACCAACTGGCCGCGGGGTTCGACAAACAACGTCGCCGTCTAAGCAGCATCCAATACACATTGACCACCACGGGGCGGTTGGCAGCAGTAGTTATGCTAGAGCGGGCAATGCTGAAGCTCCAATTGCTCACTGACCGCCTGAAGGTGGCCGCTTATGGCTATGCCGGTTTTTTCGATGCTGTGAAAGTCGAAGAGGCAGAACTGGATGCGTTATACAACTTCGACCTGGGTTTGTGGGACGGAGTGAAGCAGGTGGAAGATCTGATCAATGAATTGGAGGAAGCGGCATCGAAAGAAGAGGATGTCAGCCAATCTGCCAATGCTTTGATCAAGTTGCTGGAAGAGCTGAATGAGACGTTTAACCGTCGCCAAGATGTGATATTGGAAACTAGCAAAACATAGTGGGAGGTGCTTAGGAGCGCCTTTCCGCCATTACCGAGGAGGGAGCAAATGGCACGTGTATTTGATGTTGTGGAATGGCCTGACACTGGCGGTCGTGATATGGTGTACCGCTGGCCGCCTACAGGCTCTGGTGATATCCGTATTGGCTCGCAACTCGTTGTGCGCGAGAGCCAAGCGGCAGTGTTTTTCCGTGATGGCAAGGCCCTGGATACCTTTGGCCCCGGTCGCCATACCCTGACCACTGCGAATATCCCGCTCTTGATTGGCCTGCTGGGCAAACTGTTTAGCGACAAATCCCCCTTCACCACCGAGGTCTATTTTGTGAACCTGCGGGAATTCGTTGATATGAAGTGGGGTACGCCGGAACCGATCGCTCTGCGGGATAGCGAGCTGGGTATGGTGCGGCTCGGCGCTTTCGGCACATATTCACTGCAGATCAGCGATCCGCAACTTTTCGTGAACAAGATCGTCGGCGTGCGAGGTATCTACCAGACTGGCCAGATCGAAAGTTACCTGCGCAGCATCATCGTTACTAGGCTCACCGACCTCTTGGGTGAGATCAACAAATCGCTGTTTGACCTGCCGCGCCTATACGAGGAAATCGGTGCGGGCGTGCGGGCCAAACTGGCGGATGACTTCGCGGCGCTGGGCATTGATCTCAAAGCGTTCTTCGTCAATTCTATCAATGCCACAGAAGAGACGGTAAAGGCCATTGACGAGCGTGCGGCCATGGGTGCAATTGGTGATATGCAGAAGTACCTGCAGTTCAAGGCAGCCCAGGCCATGGGCACGGCGGCGGCTGCTGGCGGTGCAGGCGACTTGACTAGCGCGGGTGTGGGGCTTGGCGCAGGCGTAGGTATGGGAGCGGCAATGGCCAGCGCCATCAGTTCCGCCATTCAGGCAGGAAAGCAGGAAGCCGCAGCGCCAGGTGCTTTGACCAAGGCTCAAGTTCAGGCCACGCTCGACAATCTGGATATGCGCCTGGCAGCGGGCGAAATATCGGAAGCCACCTACAAAGAACTACGTGCCAAGTGGGAGAAGAAACTGGCTGAACTGGGATGAATCAACCAGACCCTACTTGGGGTAAGGACAAAGTTCTTGCTTGGAGAGACGCCCTTCGGCGGCGCTCCTAAGGCGAGGGATAGTATACGCTTTTTGAGACGAGAGTGACATCATGTCTGTCCGATTCTTCCGCTATGTCACGAAAGATAAGATCCTGGCCCTGAGCGATCATCTCTCGCTGGATCCTAAGCGCAACAAAATCGCCATCACATTGTTGGAATATGGGCCAGACAACAAAGCCCGGACCACCCTGCGTCATTTTGTGGACCCTGACGCCTTCAAGGTCGTCTGCTGGGACATTTTGCTTGGTACGTTCACGGAGTGGAAGGATTACAAGGGCAGTCCCGATAAAGAAGGCAACCTCGTGGCCCGTGTTCTCTCATTAGTGAAGGATAAGAACTACCGCAATCCCTATGTGCTGCGTCTGGAACAGGGGCCGGGAGAACGTATGGGAGCGGGGGCGGTGAGAATGGTGGGAAAGCCTGCGGCAGAATTGGCACTGCTCCTGCCGGAATTCGATGCCAGGCGGCTGGCGATCGCAACGCTGGATTACATTCGGGCTTGGGAAATCATTCACTTCCGCGAGCGGGAGAAGGTCTCGGAGCAAGAGCGAGCCGAGCGTTTGCAAGACCAGGCTCGCTCATGAGCAATGACGAGGCAGGGGTACAGTTCGTAGATTCGTAGTCATGAGAGGTGAGCGAAGCGTGGAAGTCATTCTACTTAAAGATATCAAACGCTTAGGCGAAGCCGGAGAGGTCAAGAAAGTCGCTGACGGATATGCTCGCAACTATTTGATACCACGCGGGCTGGCCGTGATTGCGACTGAGGGGGTGCTCAAAGACCTGCGGGTGAAGCGGCAAATCGAGGAAGCCAAGGAGGAGCGCATCCGCAGCGACGCGACAGCACTGGCAGCGAAATTGGCGGGTATCATGCTAACGTTCAAAGTGAAAGCCGGGGAAACAGGGCGTCTGTATGGCTCGATCACGCGGGGCGATATCGCTGCTGAGTTAGAGGCGAAAACCGGCCTACCGTTCGATAAACGCAAGATCATGCTGGAGGAGCCCATCCGACAATTGGGCACACATAAAGTGCCGATTCGTTTGCTTTCCACACTGGTTCCCGAGATCACCGTGGTAGTAGAGCAAGAAAGCAGCGAGGCGTAATCTCCTTGCGTTTCCTAACGAGTTGGAGTATAATAACTGCTGAAAGGTGTATCGGCCAAAGTTTGCGGGAGAAGGTAGCATGAGTAAAGAGCAGGAACCTATCCCACCCCTGCTAATCAAATATCTCATCACCAACCTCCAATGTGCCAACTGTGGCCAACACTATTCTCTTAACGACGTGCACATTCTTGGACATCGCAACGATGTGTGGTTCTCGCGGGTGACATGTAGTAATTGTAATACGCAAGGGTTCATCCTGCTTGCGTTGCGTGAGAGGGATGCGAGCCCGGAAATCATTGCAGACGTTACAGCCGAAGAATGGGCAGCGTTCCAGGAACGGGCTCCCGTGAGCGCTGACGACGTGTTAGACGTGCACAATTTCTTGGAACAGTTCAACGGTGATTTCGCTTCCCTATGGTCTAGGGAGGGACCCGATAGTCTATTTGGTTGAGCCTTGGCTTGCCAGCTGTATTCGCCGATAGTGTCTCCAATCTTATCCCTGATCCCTTGCTGAGCCCCTGAGCGGGGCTTTTTCTTGCTAGCGCTCTCCGGACTGGCGGAAGGACAAGTGTTCGCAAAGAGTGGCAGAATCCCCATTATTACTTGACATCTCTAGGAATGCACTTTACCATATCCGCTGAGTAGAAATGATCGGAAGCACAGATGCAGAAATTTGATCTAGCGTTCGCCTGGACTTGGGAATACGACGCAGCCTTCGCCACTTTCCTTGAAGTAGCCTGTCAGAAGCGAGGGCTGTCCATTTATCAGGTCCGACCGGATAATTTGGGCCTCGTCATGGAGGCCTTAAAAGCAGGTGAACTGGGATTCCATTGTTTTTTCGATCGATCCTCAGATGCAGACCCGGCTTTCTTGCCTTTAGTGGCGTGGGCCGCCTCACATATCCCGCATCGCTTCAATGACTTTCCCTTTGCCAGGCGAGCCTGGGACAAAGTGAACATGCACACTGCGTTCCTGGCAGCGGGGTTGCACACGCCCTATACTATTATCTTACCGCCCTTTGTCCATGCTCCCGCGTTGCCGGAGCCCGATTTGTCGCCGTTAGGGGAGACGTTCGTGATCAAGCCTGCCCATGGTGGCGGTGGTGTGGGCGTGCTGACGGAGGCGCACACGTGGGCTGAGGTCCTTGCTGCACGGATGCTGTTCCCCGAAGATGCTTATCTAGTTCAGACGCGGATTACACCCGTGCTCCTGGAGGGGCAACCGGCTTGGTTTCGCGTCATTCATGTTGTTGACAATGCTCACCCATGTTGGTGGAACCAGCAGACCCACATCTACCGTGAGGTAACAGAGGAAGAGGAGTATCGTCTTGGGCTGGGGCCATTGCGAGTTATGACGGAGGTTATTGCTCGGATTTGCCAACTGGACCTTTTCTCTACCGAGATTGCGTGCACTCGGGATGGGCACTTTTTAGCGGTGGATTATGTAAATGACCCTATTGACCTGCGCCCCCAATCTCTCGCTGTCGAGGGGGTACCAGATTCATTGGTGGCGCAAATCGCAGCGCGGGTGGCAGACTGGGTGTCAATTCGCATCGGTTGACTTGTCAAAATGCTCCTTCTGTGCTATAATCGCGTTGCAAAGAGAACATACCAAAGCGATGATTAGGACGAGTACCTGTATGTGCGATGACAGAGAGTGGGGGTCATGGGCTGAAAGCCCTCACCGTACGGCAACAGGGAAAACCGCCTAGGAGCGAGCACCTCAAAGGCCTTGAAGCCGAGTATGGTGCTCCGGAAGCCATCCGTTAACGGCTGCGATGAGGGGTCCTAGGCTTTGAGCCTCTGGACAACTTGGGTGGAACCGCGTGAGTAAGCCTCTCGCCCCATGGGGTGAGAGGCTTTTTCTTTCCGTAGAGATCTGGTGGATGGAGGTACAAACAATGGCACAAATGAGCAGCGAGCTGGAGAATATGCGACACTCGACAGCGCACGTCATGGCAGAGGCAGTGCTGGAGATATTTCCCGACGCCAAGTTGGCGATCGGTCCTGCTATTGAGGATGGGTTTTACTATGACTTTGACCTGCCACGTCCGCTCACACCGGAGGATTTAGTGGAGATCGAAGCACGAATGCGGCGGATTATCGGCGAGAAACAACCCTTCATTCGGCAGGAAATTTCGCGCCAAGAGGCCGAACGACTCTTCGCGAACCAGCCCTACAAATTGGAACTCATTGCCGAGATGCCGAGCGATGAAATCATTTCTATTTACAAAAACGGGTCTTTTACAGACCTGTGCCGGGGCCCACATGTGGAACACACCGGGCAAATCCCAGCCGATGGTTTCCGGCTGCTCAACATCGCGGGAGCCTATTGGCGTGGGGATGAGAAACGTCCCATGCTACAACGCATCTACGGCACAGTGTGGCCCAGCAAATCGGAATTGGATGCTTACCTCCACCGACTTGAGGAAATCGAAAGACGCGACCATCGAAAATTGGGCAGAGAGCTCGATCTTTTCAGCACGCACGAAGAGGCCGGGGCTGGGTTGATCTACTGGCACCCCAAGGGGGGGCGGATCAGAGCCATCGTGGAGGATTTCTGGCGCCGGGAACACTTCGCTAACGGCTATGATATCCTCTATACACCGCACATCGGGCGCGCATGGCTGTGGCGCACATCCGGGCACTTAGAATTCTATCGGGAGAGCATGTATTCGCCAATGGACATTGACAATGTCGATTACTACATCAAGCCGATGAACTGCCCCTTTCACATCATGATTTACAAGACGAGAACGCGTTCCTATCGCGATCTCCCTCTACGGTGGGCGGAACTGGGCACGGTGTACCGCTACGAACGCAGTGGCGTGCTGCACGGTCTCCTACGCGTGCGCGGCTTCACTCAAGACGACGCGCATATCTTCTGCACTCCCGCCCAAATTGAGGACGAAATACTTCGTGTGCTACGTTTCTCGCTGCACCTGTGGCGCGCTTTTGGATTTACAGATGTGAAAGCATACCTGGCTACGCGACCAGAGCGGGCGGTAGGCGAGCCGGCGCGCTGGGAGCAAGCTACACAGTCCTTGCGCAAGGCACTGGAAGTGGAAGGTCTGCCTTACCAGGTGGATGAAGGCGGTGGTGCCTTTTATGGACCCAAAATTGACTTGAAGATTAAGGATGCACTCGGGCGCGAGTGGCAGATGACAACGATCCAGTTCGATTTCAACCTGCCGGAGCGTTTCGATATGACCTTCGCTGGTGAAGACGGACAATTATATCGGCCCTATATGGTGCATCGCGCTCTGCTGGGCTCTCTCGAGCGCTTCTTCGGTGTGCTGATCGAGCATTACGCGGGCGCCTTCCCGCCGTGGCTTGCGCCAGTGCAGGTGAAAGTCATTCCCATCGCTGACCGGCACACGGAATACGCCCACCAGATCAAGCAACGACTGGAAAAAGCAGACCTGCGTGTTGAGGTAGATGACACCAGCGAGCGGATGAACGCCAAAGTGCGTAATGCCCAGCTCCAGAAGATACCGTACATGTTGGTCGTCGGCGACCGTGAAGCGAAAGCAGGGACAGTCTCCGTGCGACTGCGCACAGGAGATAACCTGGGCCCACAATCGCTGGACGAGTTCATTGCCATGGTACAGGAGATCGTGGAGAAAAGGGCAAACGTGTAACGGTTTTTCCGCAGTGCTGTAGTTTTTCGTATACTTCATCTGCCAAAAGAGTGACTCTCTATCCATTATTAGCCTGTTTGCATGCTAGGCCGATAAAGTTTCTGCATGCCTTTGGCGAATTATCTCGCCTGATAGTGTTTTACGTTGTGGTTGGAGTCGAATTTCCGAACGGGGAATCCCTATGTCTAACTGGCACCGCTTAGATGTCGCTGACGTGCTAACGGAATTGAGGAGTGACCCAGATGGCGGACTGAGCCAGGTCGAGGCACAACGCCGGTTGGCCGAGCACGGCGCTAATGAATTGATCGAGCGGGGCCTCAAGAGCCCCTGGCGCATCCTATGGGAGCAACTGACTGGCACGATGGTAGTCATTCTCATCATCGCTGCCACGATCTCGGTTGCTCTGGGCGACCATAAAGACGCTGCGGCCATCATAGCCATCGTTGTGCTCAATGCCATTCTTGGCTTCACCCAGGAGTACAGAGCTGAAAGAGCGATAGCAGCCCTCAAAAAACTGGCTGTGCCCACGGTCAGAGTGCGTCGTGACGGCAAGGTGCTGGAGATCTCAGCGCGGGAGTTAGTGCCCGGGGATGTTATTTTCTTGGAGGCTGGAAATCTCGTGCCAGCCGATGGGCGGGTGCTGGAAAGCGTGAATTTACGCACCCTGGAAGCAACACTGACTGGTGAGTCTGTGCCGGTGGAAAAGACCCCTCAGGCCATAGAAGAGGAAGAGATCCCCCTTGGCGAACGGCATAACATGGTTTACATGGGCACAGTAGTTACTTATGGACGGGGGCTGGCTGTAGTTACTGAAACCGGGATGAACACTGAACTCGGTAGCATTGCTGAAATGATCCAAGTGGTGGGACAAGAACCCACGCCTCTGCAGCGGCGTTTGGAGCAGTTAGGGCGGGGCTTGGCAGTGGCTGCCCTGGCTATCGTGACCGTAGTCTTTGTCTTGGGCCTGGCACGCGGCGAGGATATGCGGCTAATGCTTTTGACCGCCATCGGCATGGCTGTGGCCGCTGTGCCCGAGGGGTTGCCAGCTGTGGTTACCATCGCCTTGGCTTTGGGTGCCCAGCGGATGCTGCGACGGAACGCGCTCATTCGTAAATTGCCGGCTGTGGAAACACTTGGTTCTGTTACGGTCATTTGCTCCGACAAGACCGGCACCTTGACGGAAAATCGCATGACCGTCACTGTGCTGGATGTGGCCGGACACCCGGCGGTGAACCTGGACGAGCAACTGTACCGGGGACAGCCGGTGTTGCGCCCAGAAAGTCCACTAACCCTTGTGGGTACTCGCAGCCTTGGTTCGTCCGAAGGTACAGAACCAACCTCCCAGTGTCTGGATCCCACCCTGACTCTGCTGCTAATCGGTGGTGCTCTATGCAACGATGCGATGTTAGAGCAAGATGTGAACTCCCCGGGACAATTTCGCGCCATAGGAGATCCCACCGAGGGAGCGCTGGTGGTGGCTGCCGCCCAATTTGGATTGTGGAAAGCCCACTTAGAGCAGATCCTGCCCCGTGTGGCCGAGGTGCCTTTCACGTCGGAGCGCAAGCGGATGACTACAGTTCATCAGATCCTTGCTTCAGATAACTCGATTCTGAATGTCTCAATGGATCTTGGACAATGGTCGTTTCTTGCTCTCAGTAAGGGTGCTGTGGATAGCCTATTGGAAATATCGAACCAGGTGTGGGTTGATTGCCGTGCCGAACCTATGACTAACGGCTGGCGTGGGCGGATCATCACTGCCAATAATCGACTGGCCCAGAACGGTATGCGAGTGTTAGGGGTTGCCTTCCGGCTTTTGCCAACAATTCCTCGAGAGAACTCTGAGGCTGAACTGGAGCGCGGTATGGTTTTCGTGGGCCTCATCGGCATGATTGACCCACCACGACCTGAAGTGAAAACAGCCATCGCCACCTGCAAAGAGGCCGGCATCCGAGCCATGATGATCACCGGCGATCACCCTTTAACAGCGCTGCACATCGCCCAAGAACTAAAGATCGCTGATGGCACCCAGCGCGTGGTCACAGGGGCAGAGTTGAGTCGCATGTCAGTGGAGGACCTGGAGAAGATCGTCGAGGGGGTGGCCGTCTACGCTAGGGTCTCGCCAGAGCACAAATTGAAGATAGTACAGGCTTTGCAAAACAGGGGGCATATTACCGCCATGACAGGCGATGGGGTCAACGACGCCCCAGCGCTCAAAAAGGCCGATATCGGCGTGGCTATGGGCATCACCGGCACCGATGTCTCCAAAGAGGCAGCGGACATGGTGCTACTAGATGATAATTTTGCCACTATAGTGGCTGCGGTGAAAGAGGGCCGCGTCGTCTATGACAATATCCGCAAGTTCATAAAGTACACTATGACTTCCAACTCTGGCGAGATTTGGACGATGCTATTAGCGCCCTTCTTGGGCATGCCGTTACCTTTGTTGCCACTACAGATCTTGTGGATCAATCTCGTTACCGACGGCCTGCCCGGACTGGCCTTAACCGTTGAACCAGCCGAGCGGGACACCATGCGTCGGCCACCCTATCACCCTCAGGAGAATATCTTCGGCCGCGGTATGGGCCGGCATATCCTCTGGGTTGGCTTTCTCATGGGGTTAGTATCCTTGGGCTTGGGCTTCTGGGCGTGGCATACGGCGCGTCCCACGTGGCAGACTATGGTCTTCGTCACCCTCACCCTATCGCAGATGGGACACGTTTTGGCTATCCGCTCAGCGCAAGATTCCCTGTTTCGTATTGGTCTACGATCCAACAAAGCGCTGTTGGGGGCAGTACTGTTGACGTTCGTCTTGCAACTGCTGGTGGTATATGTGCCCCTTCTTCAAGGTGTGTTCAAAACAGTGGCCCTGCCACTTAGAGACCTGGCCATCAGCCTGATCCTAAGCATGGTAGTCTTCTGGGCAGTGGAATTGGAGAAGTTCATCTTGCGACGCGCCGGGGGCCGCCAAACTGCCAAATAACTTCAGGAGTGGATCTTGGCTTACGTAGAATTTGGCTGATCGCGGCCTTGGAATAACAGTAGTGTAAATATAATCGGACACGTTAAGCAGACGGCAAGTGGGTCGCAGGCTCTGATGTATTAGCCGAACCTGCCGGTTACGTAATCCTCCGTTCTTCGATCCCGGGGCCGGATGAAAATCCCCTCGCTATCTCCGCATTCTACCAGTTCCCCACTCAGCAGGAAGGCCGCTCGGTCGGCCATACGCGCTCCCTGTTGCACACTATGTGGCACGAGGATAATAGTATAGTCGCGCTTCAACTGGCGCAGCGACTCTTCCACTTTGGCGGTAGAAATAGGATCGAGGCCCGAAGTGGGGTTGTCCAGAAGGATTACTTCGGGCCGGACTGCAAGGACCCTTGCCAGGCATAACCGTTGCTGCTGTCCACCTGATAATTCAGCGGCGGGGGCATCCAGTCGGTCTTTGACCTCATCCCACAGGGCGGCTGCCTCGAGAGCGGAGCGCAGGCGCAGTTCCAACTCTACCCGATCATGCACACCACTTAACTTGGGCCCATAGATTATGTTGGCCCGGATGGAGCCCGGCAGCGGGATAGGCAAAGCGAATACCATACCCACGCGGCGGCGCAATCCCACTACGTCGAAGCCTGGGGCATAAATGTCCTCGTCATCCAGCAAGATTTGACCCGACATCTGGGTGCCATATTCTAAATCATTCAGCCTGTTCAACAAGCGCAATAAGGTGGACTTGCCCGCCTGGGCAGGACCGAACAGGACTGTGATCTGCCGCGGGTAGATATCCAGATTGATGTTCTTTAAGACCAACCCGTTGCCGTACGAATAGGAGAGGTTTTCGATATGAATCTTAGGTTTTGGCGTGATAACGTCCGTCACCGAGTTGCCTCTACTACCACTGACGTCGTCTACGGAAGTAACTGCGTACCAGAGTGGCCACTAGGTTCAGAGATAAAACCAAGGCGAGTAGTACCAAAGCAGTCCCATATTGGATCTGCAAGGGCATACCAGGCACCTGCGTTGCGATCACGTACAGATGGTAGGGTAGAGCCATCGTTTGATCGAAAAGGGAATGAGGTAGGCGCGGGAGGTAGAAGGCCGCCACTGTGAATAGGATAGGCGCTGTCTCGCCGGCTGCGCGCTCTAAGCCCAGGATAACCCCTGTTATAATGCCGGGGAGGGCATGTGGTAAGACCTGGTAGCGGATGGTTTGCCAGCGGGTGCCTCCCAAAGAAATGCTGACCACGCGAAAAGCCTGGGGCACCGAGAGAATTGCTTCCTCCGCCGTACTCACTACTACGGGTACGGTCATCAATCCCAAAGTCAATGAGCCAGCGATGATAGAAGTGCCCAGGTTCATGAAAAGTACGAAGAGACCTAAACCAAAGAGACCATAGACAATGGAAGGGATGCCAGCCAAGTTGATGATGGAGAGGCGAATCAGTCGAGTGAGCCAGTTGTCACGGGCGTATTCAGCCAGATAAATCGCTGTGGCGATGCCCAGGGGGATGGCGGCGATAGCCGTGCCAAAGGTGAGTATTACTGTGCCTACAATCGCTGGCAAGATGCCGCCTTCCCTCATTCCTGCGCGAGGCATCGAGGTCAGAAATTCCCAATTAATGGCTGTTGCGCCGTGATAGAAAATGACGCCGATTACCAAGACGATGGGGACGACCACGATTATCGCGGTCAGGGTCAGCAAAGCAAAAGCAATTTTTTGTGTAGTGTATCGAGATACCATGTTTCCCCTAACGCATCAAACGCCCGCCGCGACGCTCCCGCGCACCGATGGTCAAGAGCGATGCGATGGCATTGACAATGAATGTGAGCACAAACAAAACCAGTCCGATGACGAAGAGCACGTGGTAATGAGTACTACCTCGGGCCACTTCCCCCATTTCGGCAGCGATGGTGGCCGTCATCGTGCGCACTGGGCGCAGGATGGCATCCAGTTCCATTGGCATGCGAGCGGCGTTGCCGGTGACCATCATGACGGCCATGGTCTCACCCACCACGCGTCCAATACCCAACATAATGGCGACCAAGATGCCAGAACGCGCTGCTGGCACAATCACTCGCCAGATAGTTTGCCACTGTGTAGCGCCCAATGCGTAGGCACCATCGCGATAAGTCGTGGGTACGGCGTCCAGAGCATCCTCTGCTATCGTAATGATGGTAGGTAGTGCCATGTACGCCAGCATCAAAGAGCCAGTCAGGGCAGTCAGGCCTGTGGGTATACCAAGTTCTTGTCTTATCAAGGGGGCGACCGCCACCATACCCAGGAAGCCCAGCACCACAGACGGCACTCCCGCTATCACTTCGATGAGCGGCTTGAGTATCTCACGGAGCCAGCGGGGCGCGATCTCTGCGACAAAGATAGCAGTTGCTAAACCTAAGGGCACGGCGATGACTACTGCCCCAGCGGTTACTAAGAGCGAACCGAGAACCAGTGGCAAGATGCCGTAGATGCCAAAGATGGGGTACCAACGCTGGCCCAGGAGTACACGCCACGAGGTTTGCCAAAATGCTGGAGCCCCCTCAAGAAGTAAGAATGCCAGGATCAAGGCAACGAAGCCGATCGTGGAGACACCTGCCACGCGAATCAGCGACTCAATGGCAAATTCGCGCCAGTGAACGGGTAACTGTTTGGCCAAGCGCTGGTTTGGAATATTGCTGTCTGGTTCCAGATGCACGGTCATTCCTTCTCTTCTGCGAGAGGGACAAAGCCCAGTTCTGCTACAATCGCTTGCCCTTCTGGACCACGAATCCAATCCAAATAGTCCCGGATAGCGCCAGTTGGTTCGCCCGCCGTATACATATACAAGAAACGGGCGATGGGATAGGACCCATCCTTCACTGTAGTTGCGTTAGGCAGGACGAATGGTCCAGCCGCTGATACGCCGACGGCAATGACTTTCTGGTCTGGGGTAACATAGCCGAGCCCATCGTAGCCAATAGCGTTGGGGTTTTGACGTATCTCATTGCTGATACCTTCGGAAGAGGGCATCAGTAGTGTATCGGGCGAGAACAGGGCATTGTTATCCGGTTGTCCCTTGCGGATCACCGTCTCCAAGAAATAGACGTGTGTGCCGGAATTCGATTCCCGAGATAGTAGCACGATGGGCCGATTTTCCCCACCTACCTGACTCCAATTGGTGATAGCTCCAGTGAAGATATCGGAGATCTGATCAATGGTGAGCCGATCCACAGGATTACTGGGGTGAACAACTACCGCAATGGCATCGCCTGCTACGGTATGTTCCACAGGCTCGATGCCATTGGCCCGCGCCTCCGCCTTTTCCTCGGGTTTCATCTCTCGGGAAGCGTTGGCGATATCCGCCGTTCGGTTGATGAGTGCTGCAATCCCAGTACCTGACCCGCCGCCGGTGACGGCGATACGTATCTCAGGGTGTTTGGCAGTGTACGCCTCTGCCCAGGCCAGTGCCAAATTCACCATCGTATCGGAGCCTTTGTTTTGGATGGTTTGAGCAGCTCCTGGGGTGGGGCTAGTTCCCTCAGGAACACGACAGGCGGAGAGAGCCAGACAAAAGATCATGCAGGCCCATATCCCTCGTATCGGGGTGGATTTCATACGCTGAGATGGCCTCCGTTGGCTCTGTGGAACTAATACCATTATACCACGCCCCTCCGTTGACGGTCAAAGTAGCGGCTGCGCTGCGGAGCCCAGTTCGCAATGTTGCCGATTAAGATGAGCGAGGCTATAATTAAAGGCCCAGAACACTGATGAACCGACAGCCTATGATTGAGAAAATCCAAGTGTGCCATCTAAACTTTTATTATGGCAGTTTCCAGGCACTGCGAGATATCAGCATGCCGATTTTGGAACGCCAGATCACTGCTCTGATCGGCCCCTCTGGGTGTGGCAAGTCCACATTTCTGCGCTGTCTCAACCGGATGAACGATACGATTCCGGGGACGAGAGTCGAGGGCGAGGTTCTCTTAGATGGCAAAAATGTTTATGCCCCCGATGTCGATGTAGTGCAATTGCGCCAACGGCTGGGAATGGTATTCCAGCGCCCGAATCCTTTCCCGCAGTCGGTGTTTGATAACGTCGCGTTTGGTCCGCGGGTGTTGGGCCTGGATCGCCAGGAGAGTTTGGAGGACATCGTGGAGCGTAGCCTGCGAGGGGCGTCCCTCTGGGACGAGGTGAAGGATAACCTTCGCCGCTCGGCTCTGTCGCTGACCGGCGGGCAACAACAGCGCCTCTGCATCGCCCGGGTTTTGGCAGTAAAGCCCGAGGTAATTTTGATGGACGAGCCTTGCTCGGCCTTGGACCCCGTTGCCACGTTGCGCATTGAGGAATTGATGCGCGAGTTGGCCCGCGATTACACCATCGTTATCGTTACTCATAATATGCAACAAGCAGCGCGGGTTTCCGATTGGACTGGTTTCTTCTGGCTGGGGGAACTGGTAGAATACGGACCCACGAAACGGATCTTCACCAATCCCGAAAGGCAGATGACCAGCGATTACATCACGGGCAGACATGGCTGAGTCGCCTTGGCAGTAGGCTGAAAAAGGCGGACTCCTGAGTCGTGGGGTTTCATTCGTTGCTCAACCAATGCCGAAAACGTTCGGCCAGGAGTCCTATTTGGCGCAATGCTTTCCACATTGCCTCGTCCCAGATATTGCCGTGCGTCAACTCGCTGATCTCCCGGGCCTGCATCAATCGCTCCCAGTGGGTAACAATAAAAGTGATGCGCCGCCATTTATCGCTGACAATCGGGTGAGGGAGGCGGCGCAATTCCCCGAGATGCACTTTGTAATACAGATTGTGAGCCCGGGGATGGCTTAGTTCATCCGGGAACAGATCGAGCCTTTTAACGGTTTCCCACATTTGGGCTTCCGCGCAGTAATGAATGGCCCACTTTTCGTCCTGAAAGGCGCGGGTGTGGTAGAAAGCAATGATTGGCGCACCTATGGCCCGCCGGGGTACACGCTGTACCGGTATGCGATACCAGTGTTCATTGCAGAGGATAGCGAAATCCCGCCAATTGTTCACGACGGCTACGAGAACGGTGTCATACTTGTCGTGTGCATCTGGCGAGATCACCGGGGCATCTTCCCGCATATTTTAGCCGCCCACATTCTTAGCCAGTGATTGCTCGCTCACGTCTATTCTAACTTCGGTACCGTCACTTGTCAATGTGGCGAGGTGTTGTGCTATAATCTATTTACTCCCAGAATATAGCCTCGGATTGAGGGGTACATTTTGTCTGTCCTGGTGGCCAACAATCTAGCGAAATACTTTGGTGGTCAGGATGTTTTCTCTGGACTCAGTTTCCAGATCAGCCGTGGCGACAGAATCGCCTTGGTTGGCACGAATGGTGTTGGTAAGACGACGCTTCTGCGGATTCTAGCCGGCCTGGAGATGCCCACAGCGGGTACGGTAAGCGTTGCGAGGGGTGTGCGCATAGGTTATTTGTCCCAGCATCCTGAGACCTCCGATACGCGCACGCTCTGGGACGATATGCTCACCGTTTTCGAAGACCTGCGGGCCCAACAGGCGGAATTGCATCGCTTAGAGCAAGACATGGCTGACCCGCAACGCCGTGAGACCGCCATGAAGCGTTATGCGAGCCTCCTCACGCAGTTTGAATTAGCGGGCGGATATACGTATGAGGAGCGTATCCAACGCGTGCTCATGGGCTTGGGTTTTGGTAGAAACGATTGGAACAAACCACTCTCCAATCTCAGTGGCGGGCAACTTACACGAGCTCAACTTGGCAGACTGCTCCTCGCTAACCCAGACCTTCTGCTCCTTGACGAGCCCACCAATCACCTCGATTTAGCGGCCACTGAGTGGCTGGAGAACTATTTAGCCCAATGGCCTGCGAGTCTGCTCGTCGTGGCCCACGATCGTTACTTTTTGGATAAAGTTGCTAACCGCGTGTGGGAGTTGGGCTTTGGGCAACTGGATCAGTATACGGGCAACTACACCGCGTATGTACGCCAGCGGGCGGAGCGCATCGCACGCAGAGAATCGGAGTATGAAGCGCAGCAAAAGCACATCGCCCGCACTGAAGAGTTTATCCGTCGTTATCAGGCTGGCCAGCGCTCAAGAGAGGCAAGAGGGCGGCAGAAACGCCTCGAGCAGATGCAGCGCGTGGAACGGCCCCAACGTGCTAAGACCATGGCTCTGCGGTTGGAAACCAGACGACGTGCAGGCGATAATGTGCTCCGCCTATCTGGATTGGTTGTAGGCTACGACAAGCCGCTTTTCTCCTGTCCCGACTTGTTGCTCTCGCGCGGGGAGCGTGTCGCGCTACTAGGTCCAAATGGCTGTGGCAAGACAACGTTCCTGAAAACGATCTTGGGTGAGGTACCTCCATTGAAGGGCAAGGTGACCCTGGGCGCAAACGTCCTTGTCGGCTATTTTGCTCAGGGACATGAGGATCTACACCCAGAGCGGACTATCCTCAGCGAACTTCTCGAGGTGAAAAATCTGTCCATCGGTGAGGCGCGTCATCTGTTGGGCCATTTTCTTTTCTCCGGAGACGAGGTGTTCAAGCCTATTTTTGCTCTCAGTGGAGGGGAGCGCGGTCGTGTGGCTCTGGCCAAACTAGCGGTACTGGGTGCGAATTTCCTTTTGCTGGACGAACCTACCAATCATTTGGACATTCCTTCTCAGGAGGTATTGGAAGAGGTATTAAAGGGCTTCAGTGGCACTATCCTTTTTGTCTCGCATGATCGTTACTTTATCAACGGGATTGCCACGCAGGTATGGCTTATTGAGGATAACCGTTTGACTGCTTATGAAGGGGATTATTCCGCTTTTTTAGAGCGCCGGACGGCATCTGTCGAGACTCAAACTGGCGCTACTGAGCGCTGTACGCCGCGCACTCGCGTATCCTCTGCAAAAGGTATTGAGAGAAAAGAGATCGTCACCAGACGGAAGCGCATCACAGAGTTAGAGTCCGAGATCCTTGCTCTGGAAGAGAGGTTGAATGCGTTATCGGAGATGTTGTCGGCAGCCAGCGCAGCCCGGGACGTGGATAGCCTGCGAGAGTTAGGCATGACGTATCAGGCGGTCGAAGCAGAGTTGGCGCGACGATTAGAAGAGTGGAGCATTGAGGAGACAGGCAGCGACTAAGTGCAAAGGTCCTTATATTATCGGGCTTACCGGTAATATTGCTACAGGAAAAAGCCTGGTTGCGGGAATACTGAACGAACTCGGTGCGGAAATCATTGATGCTGACAAACTGGCTCACGAGGTCGTGCAGCCTGGCACGGAGGTTTATAGACAGGTCGTTTCCATTTTTGGCAAATGTGTCATCCGGTCTGATGGCGAAATTGACAGGGTGAAACTGGGGCAGATCGTCTTTGCGGACCCGGAGGCCATGCGTCGGCTGGAAAAGGTCATCCACCCCGCAGTCATCGCTCGGGTGCAGGAGATCTTGGCTACTACAAAGGCAACGGTAGTGGTCATTGAAGCCATCAAGTTACTCGAAACCGGGATGGACAGCATCTGCGACGCCATCTGGGTCGTCACTAGCCCGCGGGAAGTGCAAGTGCAGCGCTTAATGGAAGAGCGAGGTCTGACACAGCAGGAAGCCAAGTTGCGCATTGATGCACAACCATCCCAGGAAGAGAAGATCCTCCGTGCCGATGTAGTCATTGACAATGGAGGCACTATCGCTGCGACCCGTGACCAGGTATCGCGGTTGTGGGCTCAAATTCCGGTTTTCGAGCGCACGAGGGAGCGAAGGAGGTAATATGGCACGTTGGCGTGAGTTCTGGGAAAAGTATCCCATCCTCTCGATGTGGGCTATTCTCGCTGTGGGTATGGTGCTCATCTTCCTATGGGCATCGCGGGATGTGGAGTTGACCGCTACGCAGCGCCTATTCCTCGCTTTGAGTTGCGTAGGCTTGGCTGGAATTTGCTCATGGATTATTTCGTGGGAGTAGGGAATGGGTGATATCCGGGGCATCATCTTTGATCTAGGCGGCACTCTGATGTACCTCGATAGCACCTGGGATGTCATCACGTCCTCCAATGCCGCCAGCCTGGAAGCCTATCTGAGGTCGCTGGGTTACTCTATCAACGAGCGGTTTATTGAGGCATTCCTGCGCCGTAAGCGCGACTACTTTGATCGGGCGCGTGCCGAAGGCGTCGAGTATCTCACTTCCCGCGCCCTGGACGAGACCTTGGCCGAATTCGATATCACCTTGGATGAGTTCACGAAAAGACGGGCGGTTGAGGCCTGGTTTGAGCCCGAAAAAGCAGCCTGGAAACCTTTCCCCGAGTCTCTTCCCACTCTGCGCGCACTCCACTCTATGGGCTACCGCCTAGGGCTCATCTCCAATGCCACAGATGACGTGTTCATCGAGGAATTGGTGGACCGCTTTGGATTTCGCCCATACTTGGCCCCTGTCCTGAACTCGGCGGCGGTGGGCATCCGCAAGCCGCGACGCGAGATTTTCGAAATGGTCCTCAAGCCTTGGGGGATGTCCTCTCACCAGGTTGTCATGGTGGGCGATGATCTGGAAATGGACGTCCAGGGAGCGAAGAATGTTGGGATGCGCAGCATTCTCGTCACGTGGTGTGAGGCTCCGCGTAACGAGCAGTTCCGCTCAGTTATTGTACCAGATATCGCAATCGGCTCGTTGGCAGAATTGCCGGAATTGATTGTCCAACTCTGATCGCTTGCTAACCCAATGACTTGCGCTACGGTTGATGTTGGTCTGGACTGGCTGTCATAAGGAGTTCCGCTAAATGACTCCAAACGAATCACTGAAAATCCTGTTCCTCTCCGCCGAAGTCGTCCCCTTTGTTAAGACAGGTGGTCTTGCAGACGTCGCGGGATCGCTTCCAAAGGCTATTAAGGCATTGGGCCATGACATCCGCCTTTGTATGCCCCGCTATGGGCGTATAAATAGACAGAAGTTCGGGCTGCGGGAGGTTCTCAAAACGTTCCCCGTGCCCATGGATGACCGGACCGAGCCGGCTGCTGTCTGGCAAACCAGTCTGGATGGCGGTGTGCCCGTGTATATGATTGAAAATGCCAAGTATTACGATCGTGATGGCATCTATATGTATCCTGACGACGCCGAAAGGTTCATCTTTTGGTGCCGTGCCAGCCTGGAGATGCTCAAACAACTACCCTGGCAACCGGATATCATTCACTGCAACGATTGGCACACGGCTATCATTCCGAACTGGATGAGGACCATTTATAAAACTGACCCGTTCTTTGCCAATACGGCTACGGTATATACCATCCACAATCTAGCCTATCAAGGTATCTTTGGGTATCGCGTCCTGGAAATCGCTGGGATTGCAGAATACGGCTTTATGTATCACCCTGAAATGATGGATCTGGCAGAAGTGGTGGATCTAATGGCGCGGGGCATTTTCTTCTCGGATGTGATTAGTACAGTGAGTGAGACCTATGCTCAGGAAATACTAACACCTGAATATGGCGAACGACTGGATCCTCTTCTGCGAGATCGCCGGGATCACCTATATGGCATCTTGAATGGCATAGACTACGAGGTCATGGATCCAGCCACAGATCCATACATCGCTGTCAATTTCGATGTGAAGACTTTAGAGAAACGTGCTCAGAACAAAGCCGCGCTTCAGAAAGAGGCCAACTTAACAGCGAACCCGGATGTGCCGCTCATCGGCATTATTTCACGGCTCACGGACCAAAAGGGTTTCGATATTCTGAGCGATGTCATTGACCATATTCTGGATATGGATGTGCAGTTTGTCCTTTTAGGTACGGGTGACCAGCACTATCACGAAGTGTTTACCAAAGTAGCCCGCTCCTATGCTGGCAAAGCGGCTGTCTTTCTTACCTTTAACGCTGAATTGGCACAGAAAATCTATGCCGGGACGGATATGTTTCTTATGCCCTCGCGCCTGGAACCCTGCGGTCTGGGGCAGATGGTCGCCATGCACTATGGTAGCGTGCCCATCGTGCACAAGACCGGCGGCTTGGCTGACACAGTGCAAGATTTCGAGCCTCGCACAGGCCAAGGGAATGGCTTTGTCTTCGAGCGCTACGATCGTTGGGCGCTTTTTGCCGCTATCGTTCGAGCAGTCGAGAATTACAAATACCCGGAGTCGTGGCGCAGACTCCAAATCCGGGGCATGACTGCCGATTTCTCCTGGAACGCTTCTGCGAAGAAGTATGTGGAACTATATCACCGGGCCTTGGCTGCTCACATGCGAGAGAGCAAGCCTGGGCTGGAAGAATATAACGTTATTAAACACTGAGTGAACACATATAAGCCTTTATGGAGATTGAGAAGTGAGTGGAGGACGCAGAAAGTCCGACCGGGAGATAGCAATAGAGCGGAAGTGGCGTGATATTCTGCTTGAGAGGCCAGATGCCAAAGATTTTCAGCGTGCCTACGATGAACTGCATGCCTTGTTTCTGGAGGAGCAGGGCGGTGTGGGGGAGATTTATGGTGAGGTCAACCCTCGCAAGCAGGACGCTGGTCGCCAGGCTGTGCTACGCCTGGTCGGCCAGGGCCATCGAGTTTTAGAGTTAGGCTGTGGGGATGGTATGACGTCCTACCTGTTGGCCAAGGCAGGCAATTCGGTAGTCTCGATTGACATTTCTCAGATTGCATTAGAGCATGCCCGTGCTCGGGTCACCCCAAACTCGACCCTCGACCTTCGCTACGAATATGGCGATGCCCGGAAATTGGATTTCTCCGACGCCAGTTTCGACTTTGTGATCAGCGAACATCTTATAGAGCACCTTCCACCACAAGATATAGTTCAGCACTTTCGGGAAGTGTGGCGTGTACTAATGCCGGGAGGGTGTTACCTGGCCCTAACACCTTCACGTCTGGCTGGCGGGCGGCAGTCGGTAGGGTTTCATCTGCGGGTGTACGTGTTAGAAGAGTTGTGCCATCTCTTAGAGGGTGTAGGCTTTGAAGTGACATGGGTAGAGCCGAAGTTTTTGCCCAAGTACGGGTTCATGTTTCAGGTGCGCCGACCATTTCTGGTGGGGGTTTTCTTATATGATCGGGTGATGGAAGCGCTGCGTTTGTGGACCTGGCCCAGTGCGATCAAGTGGCGGATGATGCCGACACTGATGGTAAGCGCACGGAAAGTTGAGGAAAGCAACTCATTGCATTGAGAAGCCAGTGAGTGAGAAGCCCCCTCGAGACGAAACGTGTGGCAGGGAAAATTGTGCAGGAAGGAGAAGACGAAAGATGAACAAGTTCGGCATTCACTTACCCAACGGTGGCCAGTATCCCGCCTTCAATCAGATGCTTTCCATGGGTGGCGACAACTACACGCTCTTGGATGACCCCGGTTGGGTGGACGCCATCAAGCGCATCAAAGAAACCCGACCCAACGCTGTGATATTGGTGCGCTATTATCATCCTGCCTGGTGGACAGTGCCAGCGGACGAATGGGCGACAATGTGCGCGGCGAAATATGACCAGCACAGAGTTTTCACTCGGCACTGCACTTGGGCTAACGAGCAGAATATCGAGCGGGAAGCAGGCATAAACGAAAACGACAGCGCCTCCTTCCGTGCCTGGTATCAGCGCATCAACGAGTGGAATCTGGCCTTTATTCGGAACTTTCGCCAACTTCGGCCTGACGCCATTCTCCATTACCCGGCTTTCGCCTGCGGAAACCAAGACGATTACGACGACAAACGCTGGGGATGGATAGGATTGGAGATATGCCGTCCTTCGATTGAGGCCAGCGATGTACTGGACTACCATCCCTACTGGCGGGGCGGGGGTTTTGGTTTGTGGGATGACAATGAGATGTGGTATGCCTTTCGCTTTACCCTTGGCCATGCCCTGTTCCCCGACAAGCCGATCTATATTTCAGAAACAGGCAATTTCTCGCCCCGAGACTATAACTTCGCGGAACAAATGACCCATTTCTTCAACAGGCTCTATGAATATCCCTACGTCATTGGGGCAACGCCTTTTATCTGGGCCGACCCTACTGGCCAGCACAAAGTCAACGATTGGCAACAAAACCCCAATTTGGGGGAGGTGGTACGCAAAATCAAAGATGCTCCCAAGCCCGATGTGCCTTTCCCCCAACCACCATTTAAAGAGGGCGAAGTATTAGTGATGGACAGGCCCTCCATGCACTATCAGGATCGCCGAGGGTACCCACTGTTAAAAGTGGTATTACATGACACGTACTCCCCGGTGAACACCACGCCTGAGGACACGCTGAACTATTTGGTGAAAAACAGTGAGGAAGTCTCAACCCACGAGTATATCATGCCTCCCAAAGCGGGCGTGGTGAGGGTAGTGCGTATGGTGGACCCCAGCCTGGCTTCTAATGCAGTGGGCTGGTCCGTGATACCGGGTTACAATAGCCAACCTTCTCCTGGAGCCAAGCCCACGCCTAATGCCAATTGGTGTACTTTCAATATCGAAATGTTCAAATCTCAGGCAGATAGCGGTCCGTTCCCCGAAGCACAATACAAGGCCATGCTTGATCGCATCGTGAAAATATGTCGAGATTACAAATTGGGTGCCAAAGATGTGCTCCTACATCGCGAGATTGATACACGGGGCAAAATAGATCCGCGAGGGATACTTGCGGAGAAGGTGCGAGCGGATGTTGCTGCGCTTCTGGGCGAGCCAGTGGGTGGCTACACCAGCCATTACGTGCTCATGGCCCAGAACATCCCCGTTTCTTGGCGGCGGGCGCTGGAAAAATATTTCGATACTTTCAAATGCACGAACGGCCAGAGTCATGATGATGCAATGGCCTATCGGGGTAAGACCCATTACATCACATTTGTTGGTGCGCCCGATTGTGAGTACGGCGTCCCGCAGGAGGTGGAGGATTATATCAAAGAGCGGGCTCCCGATGTCCAGACCAACCGTATGATGGCCCGCACGGCGGAGGAATTGGCGGCTATCGCCAACGACCGGGCAGAACGTGGCAACCCTTACGCCTGAACTTATCGCTCAATGATGATGGTGACTGGCCCGTCGTTGTGGATTTCCACAAGCATGTGAGCCTGGAAGATCCCTGTTGCTACCTGGATGCCAGCGGCTTGCAGGAACTTCACAAACTCTTTGATCAAAGGATCGGCGACCTCTGGTGGAGCGGCCTGGCTGAAACTGGGGCGGCGACCCTTACGCGCGTCTCCATAAAGGGTGAATTGTGAGACCACGAGTGCCGCGCCGCCGATGTCTTGAAGTGAGCGATCGAAGTG
Organism: Chloroflexota bacterium; assembly: GCA_014360825.1. Taxonomy (NCBI): domain Bacteria; kingdom Bacillati; phylum Chloroflexota; species Chloroflexota bacterium. Next base: position 56,303 of record JACIWT010000009.1, read on the forward strand.
ACTTTTGCCCTGAGGGTCCGGGAAGATGCGCAGGTTGGCGATCTTATTGGCCATCCATAGGGCTGTGGCCGTATCATCCCCTGCTGCAATGCCGAGCAAGACGACGACGCCTCGACCGATAGCCCCAACAACGCGCCCATCCACTGTAACCTGGGCCTGGGTTACTCGCTGGACGACTGCCCGCATGCGCACCTCTTTGTCAGTTTGCTAATCGCGTTCAAAACATTATAATGGTATCGCGGTGGTGAAGTGCGAACCCGAGGTTGGGAGACGGCGGTGTTCAAACTACTGTTAACCTGGGATGTGAAACCCGGACAGGAACAAGAATACATTAAATTCCTGACGCAAGAACTAGCACCTAAAGTCATTGCACTGGGTCTGCAACTCACTGATGCCTGGTATAACATGTACGGTGATGGTCCGCAAGTAATGGCTGGTGGCATTACCGAAGATCTGGCCGCTATGCAGGAAATCCTCTCCAATCCGGAATGGGAAGAACTGGAAGCCAAACTTCTAACATTTGTGGACAATTACCGGCGCCGCGTGGTAGAAACTACCGGTGGTTTTCAGCTCTAACTAAAAGTACACTCCTCTCCTTAGTTTCGTGCAGGGAGAAGGGGGCAGCCTGCTACTCTGCTGCCCCCTTCTCGGGTTTAGTTGTTTCGCTTTCCGCAGGTGAATCCCCCTTTTCGCTGTCTGAGACCCCTTTGGGTTCGTGTCGGGTCGAGGAAAGTGAGGGGCTTTGGCGGTAGTCTGTGGTGTAAAACCCTGAACCTTTGAAAATGATGCCCACCGGCTGAATGAGACGATGTACTGGTCCGGCGCATTCTGGGCATGTTTTTAAGGGCTCCTCTTTTATACTTTGCCATCGTTCAAACCGGATACCGCAAGTCTCACATTGATACTCGTAAATCGGCATCGCACATCACCTCACATTGCACATCAGATTGGACATAAGAAGTGACATTCGCAGTGAGCGGATGTCACTTCGCAAAAATTTTAACACAATTCGTGTTAGTTGGCAAGTGAACTTGTTATGCGCGGTACGCTATTGTGGACGACTGTGCCTAACAGGGTCTCCGTTCGCCCTGCACCTCTTTACCAACGCCCGGCTTAGGCAGGCCCACTCGTCGAGGGATAAATCTTCAGCCCGATGGGTGGGGTTGATCCCACAATTGTTCAGGAGTTTCACCACCTGCTCCGTCGTTAGGCCGAGCCCCCGGGCCAGCGAGTTGCGCAGTTGCTTTCTTCGCTGGCCGAATCCTGCACGTACTATATCGAAAAAGATCCCAGGTTCAGGCACGTCATAAGGTGGGGTTTCGTAGAGATCCAGGCGTACTAAAGCCGAATCTACCTCTGGAGGCGGGTAAAAGGAATGTCGGGAGATGTGCGCTATGATTTTGGGTCGGGCGTAAAACTGCACGCTCACAGCCAATAGACTCATATCGCCAGGCTTGGCGATGATGCGCTCAGCCACCTCGCGTTGTAGCATCACCACCATGCGTGTCGGTTTCTGTTCTGATTCGAGAAAATGACGCAGGGTGGGTGAGGTAATGTAATAGGGGAGATTGGCAACCACTTTGTAGTAGGGTGGCGACTCTGGTGCCAGGAGGGCTACAGGGGAGATGCTCAGGACATCGGCGTGAACGAGTTTGACATTCGTTAAGTCGGAGAGGCGGTGTTCCAGAATGGGAATGAGCCTCCGATCCACTTCTACTGCCACTACGCGTCTCGCTCGTTCTGCCAGTGCTCGTGTGAGCACACCAAAACCAGCGCCTACCTCGATAATGGTATCGTCGGGCGAGATCTCCGCAGCAGCCAGAATCCGTGGCAAGAGCCTTTCATCGCGCAAGAAATTTTGGCCTAATGCCTTATCGGGTCTGAATCCGAATTCAGTGAACAGGGCTCGGAGGCTCTTGCTAAGACCTCCCACGCGCGCGCTCCTGTGGATAGTCTGGCAGAATGTACGGGATCTCGTTTGGTGGCGGGACAGGTTCCAATAGGTACACGTCTACCCAGCGATACCAGAGTTTGAGGTTTTGTTCATCATAACACAAGTCAATGCGCCTGCCTTTGATTGCACCACCAGTATCGGCTGCTGTGCCGAAGCCATAGCCCGGCACATACATTTTTGTGCGCAACCGGATGACTGTCGGATCTACGGCGATGACGCCCTGCCTAGCCTGCCAACCCAATCGCGTGATGCCATAGGCGGGGTGATCAGGGGACTTACCCGAAGTGGCGGCTGTGTACGAGGTTGCTAAGACGCGGAGATGTCGCCAGTAGCGTATAGTACCAGCCGGTGTTTGTAGATCGCGTAGGACAATTTTCGTGCCGTAAGCGATGATGCGCGGGGTTGGAGGCACCTCCACCCATTCTTCTTCCTGTACTCGTGCGGTTTCCACGCCGTCTGCGTAGGTGATGCGGATGCGGCGTTTCTTTACGCCCTCTGCTCCTGGCTGGTCCACCCGACGCTGATCGAGTTCTAGGTTAGGGTCTGGTTTCCATACCGTTTGGTAAGCGATAGGTTCCGCTTCCACGATCCAGTCTTCCATCACCCGCGTCACACGGATAGTCATGTCATTGGTTACTTCAGTGTCGAGACTGACATCGGTGTAATCCTTGCCTCTCAGGGTAACACCTTCTTCTTGCAGCACGTCACTGACAGTGCTGTCCAAGGTGCGGGTACGGATTTCTCGTCCATCCACGAGGATGGACACGGGCTTGGACCTTTTGATGTAAACGCGCAAATCCGCCGTGAGAGGTGTTTCTGGTCCCGGGTTGATTTGATCGCCCAAATAAAGGGGCACTTTCTGTTCAAGCAAGGCTTCGCCTACTGAGCGGGCTGTGCTGAGGACGGTCGTTGGCAAGCCCTCATCGATGATTGTGATGGGCACAGCGCGCTGTATGGCGATGCGCACTGGCGGCGGGCTGGTGGCTACGGGGGTGCCTCGCGAGCCACGAGTAGCAACAGTTCTCGTCGTCCGTGCGAGAGTCTCGTTGCCAAGCGCAGTGCTAAGTTCGGTGGCCTGACCATTGAGGAGAACCCGATCGCGAGAGTTCAGCGGTATGTCTAACTCTCTCAGTAACTCACCGACTGTTCGGCTATGCGTCCGGTGCTGGATGCAGTCGCCGTCGGTCTCTACTGTGACTGGCAAAGCCAGGCGAATGTGGATCGTGGCACCAGGGCGAACAGAGGCCCCCAAGGGAGGATACACCAAATCCACCGGCGCAACCTCAATCCCTATCTCGCGCAGGACGGCTCCTACAGTGGTCTGATGCGTCCGCACGGTGATAGGCTGCTCATCGAGGAAGATGGTAACCCGGTGGCTGCCCGCTACGTAGTTTCGTATCAGCGCCATGGATATTGCAAGGATGAGCAGCAAAGTTAGGAACCCTGAGTTTAACCGGGTCTTTTGGTAGATCGCACTGTTGTGTTGTCGGAGTGCCTGGGTATCGGTTACCAAATAGGCCTCTCGTTATTCATGTCGTTCTGATACATAATGTGCTGCTGCTTCGCCTGCCACATAGCCGGTCGAAAAGGCTGCCTGGAGATTATAGCCCCCGGTATCAGCGTCTATGTCTATCACCTCACCGCAGAAAAACAACCCTTCTACCAGGCGCGAAGCCATGGTACGTGGATCAATTTCCCTCGTGTCCACGCCCCCTGCTGTGACAATGGCTTCGGCGATGGGTCGGGTGCCCACCACTTTCAGGCGGAAATCCTTAAGCAGACGGTGCAATCGTGCGCGCTCTTCAGCAGTTATTTGGTTCCCCGGCTTGTCCTCGGGTATGCGCGTCAGATCAACGAAGATATCCACCATCTTGCCGGGCAGCAAATCCCGGAGGAGATTATGATATCGTCGTTTACCGTTACGTTCCAAGCCGCGTCGCAGTCGCTCGTCCAATTCTTCATCATCCAGCGCTGGTTTCAGGTCTATAGACAGTTCCGCTTTTCCCCGGCTTAAAGACTCATTTGCTCGCTTGCTCAGCGTCAAGATAATAGGGCCCGAAACGCCGAAATGGGTGAAAAGCATCTCGCCGAATTCGCTGGCCAACGGAGTGCCGTCCAGTAGCAAGGTAGCACGAACATGGCGCAGACTTAATCCCTGCAATTTCGGCGCAATATCGTCCTCAGTTTCCAGGGGCACCAACGCAGGGCGGATGGGTACAATGTGATGTCCGACCGACCCTGCCAGCCGATAACCATCACCCGTGGAGCCGGTCGCCGGATAAGAGGCGCCGCCAGTAGCGATAACGACCGCCTTCCCTCGGATACATTCACTCCTCGCCATCACGCCACAGAGTCGTCCGTCTTCGATGAGCAGCCGATCTACACGGCTTTTGTAACGAATTTGCACCCCGTTTTCCCGGACGTACTGCGCCAGCACATCGGCTACCTGGTGGGCATCGTTCGAGGCAGGGAAAACCCGCCCGCCACGTTCGGTAACGGTGGGCACGCCACGCCGTTCGAAAAAGGTAACCAAGTCACGAGGAGTGAACCGGGAAAGTGCACCGTACAGGAAACGGCCATTCGGGCCAAAATGAGAGACGAAGTTGTCAATGTCAGTATCGTTGGTCAGATTGCAGCGGCCTTTTCCAGTAAGGCGGAGCTTGTTCCCCAGACGAGCCATCTTTTCCAGGAGAACTGTGTCGGCACCACACTCTGCGGCTCGTCCAGCGGCTATCATTCCCGAGGCTCCGCCGCCAACAACGATCACTCGTCTCAAGTTTGTCCCCCACGCCAAGCAAAAAGACGCGAGTTGTGTATAGCCCACACCCCGCGTTTTGCCGTTCGATGGTCGTGCACCCCCTGTCGTTTCGGACCCACCGGCTTGCTCAGGTCAGCCTGCTCCAACCAGGCGCCCCTGCGGCACCCGAAGATGACCACTTACCGCTGCTTCCTCCCGGACCTGACGGGGTTTGTGGGTCTCCGCCGCGCAGGACCCAGTTTTCATCGCCACTTGACCCGAACAGTCCCAGCAAATCACGACCCTCGAGAGGGAATTCGACCCCGCTATAGCGGATTGCGGGTACAGGGCACCGCTAGCTCCCCGTCTAGCACGACCAGTGAAATGTTACCGGAGGAGGGAACTTTTGTCAAACCCACTCGGATTGCGCTGTGAAACGATCATCGGTGATAACGTCATTTAGGAACAGGCTACCGCCTCTTCAACGTGGTTGCTGTGGAGAGTCATCCGCCAGGGAATGGGCGTTCGCCGATTCGATCCACAGGAGCAAACATCTTGTGCGCTTTTGTAACAAACAGGTGAGTTTTGACAGAGCAAGGGCGATAACATATACTGTGGCCCCAGGAACAGAATACAAGTGGGCAAATGAACTATGCAAGGCTTCGAAGGAGACGTTATGGCTTTTCCAAGATCGAGTGGCATTTTGCTTCACCCAACCTCGCTCCCAGGACGGTTCGGCATAGGAGATTTGGGGCCTGAGGCTTATCGCTTTGTGGATTTCCTGGTCGAGGCCTATCAGCAATTGTGGCAGGTACTGCCCTTAGGTCCAACGGGGTACGGAGATTCACCCTATCAGTGCTTTTCCGCTTTCGCTGGTAATCCCCTACTCGTCAGCCCAGAGATGCTAGTCGAGGATGGCTTGCTCTCTCCATCTGATTTGGATGCTGCACCCTCGTTCCCCGAGGACGAAGTAGATTACGGCCTAGTTATCGAATTCAAGACGTCTCTTCTGAGGAAGTCTTTTGAGAAGTTCGAAACCCAAGCCCCTCAGGTTCTGAAGGAGGATTTCAGCACCTTTTGCCAGCAGAATAGTTTCTGGCTTGAGGACTTTACCCTCTTCATGTCTCTCAAGGATGCACATGGTGGGGCTGCTTGGGTCACTTGGGCTTCGGACATTGCTTCTCGCCAACCAGAGGCCGTGAGTCGCTGGACCCAACACCTTGCCGATTCTATCCGCGCTCACAAATACTTCCAGTGGCTGTTCTTCAGGCAGTGGTGGGCCCTCAAAAAGTACGCAAATGAACGCGGCGTCCGGATCATTGGTGATGTCCCGATCTTTGTGGCCCATGATAGTGCCGATGTTTGGGCGCATCCTGAATTGTTCTACTTGGACGAACAAGGCAACCCCACAGTAGTAGCCGGTGTTCCGCCAGATTATTTCAGTGCTACCGGGCAATTGTGGGGCAACCCACTCTATCGTTGGGATGTGATGGCCCAGGATGGATATGCCTGGTGGATCGAACGTGTGCGAGCCACGCTTTCCGTAGTGGATATCATCCGATTAGACCATTTCCGTGGCTTTGAGGCCTATTGGGAGGTGCCGGGCACGGAAGACACTGCTATTCATGGCCGCTGGGTGAAAGGGCCTGGGGCAGCGCTTTTTGAGGCAATCCAAAAGTCGCTTGGCCAGTTGCCAATCATCGCTGAGGATCTGGGCGTGATCACGCCGCCGGTGGTGGCCCTGCGAGAGAGATTTGGCTTCCCGGGGATGAAAATTCTCCAGTTCGCATTCGCTACGGGTGTGGCCAAAATGGATAAGCCTTACTCATACCCTCGCAACTGCGTGGTTTACACTGGCACACATGACAACGACACGGCAATAGGTTGGTTCACTGGTTCTAGTACTCCTGAGGAAAGAGAAAACGCCTTGAAATACCTGGGCACCGATGGTCGTGAATTCCATTGGGACCTCATTCGCCTGGCATTGAGTTCCGTCGCCGATGTGGCGATCATTCCGTTGCAGGATGTGCTGGGTCTGGGTACAGAGGCGCGAATGAACTACCCCAGCCGTGCTAGCGGTAACTGGCGGTGGCGTTTTCGCCACCAGATGCTGACAGATGAAATTAGGCACCGATTAAAGGAAATGACGGAGATATACGGTCGGGCGCCGGCTGCAGGAAAAGAATCCCTCCCAGCGCAAGGTATCAGCTGAGACCCCTCGTACCGTCTTCGTCTTGTTTGAGAAAGCATGCCCGATTTTTGTCCCAGGGCCAAGGCCCGATCCTTTGGCCCACTCTCTGGGTGATTACATATCGCTCCGCCCTGAAGATGCTGGCTCTCGTGGTCCAGGTGCAAGCGCCGGTCTTGTTTGACCATTGCCTTCTTCTCCGCTAAAATACTTCCACTATTTCAACTCAGATGTGAGTCTCATGTTCGATAATCTTTCACGCAGACTGCAAGATATTTTGCGCAATCTCTCCCGAAAGGGCCGATTAACCGAAGCCGATGTGGACGCGGTTCTTCGCGAGGTGCGGCTTGCCCTTTTGGAGGCCGACGTCAATTTCAGGGTGGTCAAAGAATTCGTCGCCCGTGTCCGCGAAAGAGCCATCGGTGCTGATATATTGCATAGTCTTACTCCCGCCCAACAGGTGGTCAAGATCGTCCATGAGGAGATGGTAAGCATGTTGGGTGCACCAGGCAGGCTCAACCTCTCCGGTCGACCGCCCCACGTGGTCATGCTTGTGGGTTTGCAGGGCTCGGGCAAGACTACCACTGCGGCCAAATTGGCTCTTGCCTTGCGTAAGTCGGGACAGCGACCGCTGCTTGTAGCTGCCGATCCACGTCGTCCTGCTGCGGTTACACAACTTCAAGTGTTAGGGCAGGTCCTTGATATCCCAGTGCATACAGAGAGTGTGGAGATAGACCCGGCCGAGACTTGTGCCAGGGCGGTAGAGCACGCCCGACAGTCAGCCCATAGCGTTGTCCTCTTGGACACTGGTGGGCGACTGCATATTGATGACGCGCTGATGGAAGAACTCGTGCGTATCAAGCAGCGCGTCTCGCCCGTGGAAGTAGTACTGGTTGCGGATGCCATGACTGGCCAAGATGCAGTGCGAGTAGCGGATGATTTCAACAAGCGTGTGGGCCTGACGGGCCTTATTCTCACGAAAGTGGATGGGGATGCCCGTGGTGGTGCGGCCCTCTCCATGCGCGCGGTCACCGGCGTGCCCATCAAATACTTAGGAGTGGGCGAGAAGACCGATGCGCTGGAACCTTTCCAACCTGACCGACTGGCCTCGCGCATCTTAGGCATGGGGGACATGCTTACACTCATTGAACGCGCCGAGGCTGCCTTCGATGAGGAACAGGCCCGCAGATTGCAGGAGAAACTCGCCACCGCCGATTTCGACTTGGAGGACTTCCGCGAGCAACTGCGCCAAGTCAAGCAGATGGGGCCGCTGCACCAAGTTTTGGAGATGATCCCAGGCTTTACCCAAATGAGCCGTGAGTTGCCCCAACATGTGACAGACCAGCAAATGAGACGCATCGAGGCCATCATCAACTCTATGACGCCAGAGGAGCGGAGAAATCCACGCATCATAGGAGGCAGTCGAAAGAAGCGCATTGCCCGGGGTAGTGGCACCACGATACAGGATGTAAACCAATTGCTGGGGCAGTTTCGCCAAATGCAACGCTTGATGAAGCAGATTCGCGACGGTCGCAGCCGCGGCTTTCTATCCCTATTCAGATGAGTTCAGTGAGTAATACATCCACCATCATGGTTTGCATTTACTACTCCATCTATTTTGAGGAGGTACGCTAACTTGTTAAAGATCCGTCTGAGAAGAACGGGACTCAAGAAACAGCCTAGTTACCGCATAGTTGTGGCAGATTCGCGGTCTCCACGTGATGGAAGATTCTTGGAGATCGTCGGCCATTACAATCCGCGTACTGAGCCACCGTCTTTCGACCTGGATGCCGAGCGCATCCGGTACTGGCTCTCTCAAGGGGCCCAACCCACCGATACAGTAGCCCGCCTTCTGGACAAGGAGGGACTACTGACTCGGAAGCAAAAGATGGCTGCTCCTAAAGCCGCAAAGGCCGATAACGTACCGACGGAGGGCGAGAAGGAGCCTTCGTGATGGAAGAGGATCGCATGAGGGCCCTCATCGAGTATATAGCCCGCTCTCTGGTTGACTACCCTGACGCCGTCCATGTGGAGCGGATATCCGGTACCCACACTACTATCTACGAACTGCGCGTTGCTCCGGAGGACATGGGCCGCGTGATTGGCAAGCAAGGCCGAGTGGTGAACGCCATGCGTACGCTGGTGCGTGTGGCTGGCTCGCGTGAAGGGAAGCGCGCGACGCTTGAAGTCGTCTAGGTTCGACGCTACAGGACTAGCATGATGTCGCATGGCGGGTCGGGTTGTTCCTGAATATTTGGTCATCGGCCGAGTAGTGGCTCCCTGGGGGAGGAGCGGCGAGATCAAAGTGGCCCTGGAGACCGACTTTCCTCACCGTTTTGCGCTGCTTCGCGAGGTGTTCGTTGGCCCAGACCGAACACCCCGGGCATTGCTTTCCAGCCGCCTACACCAAGGTCACGTCATTCTTCGATTGGCTGGCTGCGACGATCGCAATGCCGCAGAGGGATTGCGAGGTCTAGAGATACTGATCCCCATTTCGCAGGCCATGCCGTTGGAGGAGGGGCAATACTATCTGCACCAGATATTCGATTTGCATGTGTACGACGAATCTGAGTGCTATCTAGGCCAAGTTATGGAGATATTGGTGACCGGCAGCAACGACGTCTATGTGGTGCGAGATGGCGAGCGAGAACTCCTTATACCCGCCCTTGCTGACGTGATTCTCCGTGTGGATCTGGAACAAGGCCGCATGATTGTCCGTCTGCCGAAAGGGTTGGACGAACTGTGAACGAGAACACCCGCTACTGGGTGGGCTTCAATATCGTGCCTGGTATCGGCCCTGTCAAAGTCCGTGCTTTGGTAGAGCACTTCGGCAGCGTGAAAGCAGCCTGGCATGCTGATAGTGCTGCACTGCAGGGCAGCGGGCTTGACCGACGCGCTCTGGAAAACTTTCTTGCTGCCCGCTCTAGCATTTCATTAGACGAGGAAATGGAGCGCATCCGCGAGCAGGGGGTGACCATCATCACATGGGATGACCCAGATTATCCACGCCTTTTGCGCGAGATTTACGCCCCACCACCGGTGCTTTACGTGAAGGGCTCGCTGACCCCCGCCGACGAATACGCTGTCGCGATTGTCGGTACGCGGCGTGCCACGCACTACGGCCGAGAGGTCACATCTCGCCTGGCAGGCGGCTTGGCTGCCAACGGAGTTACTGTGGTTAGCGGTCTGGCGCGCGGGATCGATGCCATAGCCCACCGTGCCGCTCTGGACGCTGGTGGACGAACGATCGCCATCTTAGGTTGCGGGATAGACATCGTCTACCCACCCGAACACGCTCGCCTCGCACAGGAGATTATCGCCAACGGCGCACTGATTACTGATTACCCGTTGGGCACAAAGCCCGATGCAGGTAACTTTCCCGCTCGCAACCGCATTATCAGTGGACTATGTCTGGGCACCCTCGTCACTGAAGCGGATGAGCAAAGTGGAGCCCTGATTACTGCGCGCTACGCCTTAGAACAGGGACGCGAAGTCTTTGCCGTGCCGGGCAGCATCCTGACAAGAAGCAGTGCGGGCACCAACCGCCTGATACAGGCTGGCGAAGCCAAGTTGGTTCACGATGTACAGGATATCCTGGAAGAACTTAACCTCACTATGATCGTAGAGCAGACTGAAGTGCGTGAAATAGCGCCCAGCAGCGAAAAGGAAGCGCGTTTGCTCCAGCACCTTTCTGACGAGCCAGTCCACATCGATGATTTGGGTCGCGTTAGTGGGCTACCGATTGTGGAAGTGAGCAGCACCTTAGCATTGATGGAACTCAAAGGTCTGGTGCGCCGTGTCAGTGGGATGAACTATGTTCTGGCACGCGAAAGTCGCGTGGATTATGTGATTGATTGAGACGCTGGGGATTTTCAATGGTGCAGAACGAAAGTTTGTATGCTGCAGTCCTGGCGGGTGGCGGAGGCACTAGGCTATGGCCCCGTAGCCGGCAACGATTGCCGAAACATCTGCTTAGCCTGGTGGGTGAGATGCCTCTGTTGAATCAGACCCTCGAGCGCATCCGGCCGCTCGTTGCACCAGAACGCACGTTTGTAGTCACGGTAGCAGACCATGCGGATCTGGTGCGTGAGCAAGTCAGCACTCTACCATCCCAGAATATCATCGTTGAACCCGAAGGACACGGTACTGCGCCCTGCATTGGGTTGGCTGCGTTGCACATCCACCGCCGCAATCCAGAGGCAACGATGATCTCGCTCCATGCAGACCATACAATTGCCGACGCAGAGAATTTCCGCCGCATCCTAACGGCTACTATCCCCATCGCCCAACAAGGATATTTGGTTACCCTCGGCATCAAGCCCAGTTATCCAGAGACAGGCTACGGTTATATTCAGCAGGGGGAACACATCGCGAATGTAGATGGGCATCCGATTTACAGGGTAGAACGCTTTACTGAAAAGCCACGTCTGGAGATTGCCCGCGAATTCTTACGTCGAGGCAATTATTACTGGAATAGCGGCATCTTCGTCTGGAAAGTTTCGACCATTTTGGAACAGATGAGTCTTCTCTTACCCGATCTTTACGCGCAGTTAATGGAGATCCAGGCCGTGTTAGGCACTCCGCAAGAGGACGACGTCTTGCGCTCTACCTGGCAAAAAGTGCGCGATATGACTATTGACGTGGGAATTATGGAGCGGGCCGCGGATGTGGCTGTCATCCCTGCTGCCATTCAATGGAACGATGTAGGGAGTTGGTCGTCTTTAGCAGAACTCTTGCCAAACGACGCGCAGGGCAACGTCATTCAGGGTGAACATATCGGGTTGGACACTGAGAACTGCTTGATCTACGGCAGTGAGCGGTTAATTGCTACCATAGGTTTGCATAATCTGATCATCGTAGATGCCGGCGACGTCCTTCTCATCTGCCCGAAAGAGCGGGCGCAGGACGTAAAAAGGATTGTGGACCAGTTGAAGGCAACTGGGAAAGAGGAGTATCTCTGAATCATAGCCGGCAATCAGCGGCTCCAGACAAGTGTTTGTTGCTGGCCCGGTATCTTGGAGTTGATACGCTTGCGCGCTGAGATTCTCACGATTGGCACGGAATTACTACTTGGGGAAATTGTGGATACCAATGCCGCCTACATCGCGAAGCACCTGGCGGACATTGGCATAGATCATTACTACACTGTTACTGTAGGTGACAATGAGGATCGTATCAGCGCTGCTTTGTGCGATGCGCTGGCCCGCGCCGATGTGGTTATTGCTACCGGAGGCCTGGGCCCGACGGTAGATGACGTTACCCGCCAGGCTGTAGCCCGGGCCGTAAACCGTCCGTTAGTATTGCACCCCGAATTACTCACGCAGATTGAGGCCAGGTTTCGTTCCCTTGGCGTCACCATGACCGAGAACAATCGCCGCCAGGCCTATATTCCCCAAGGGGCCATCGTGATCGAAAATCCGGTGGGCACTGCCCCAGCCTTCATTGTCGAGCAGGATGAGAAGTCCATTGTTGTTCTCCCCGGCGTGCCTCATGAGATGCGCTATCTGCTGGAAACCCATGTGCTACCGCATCTGCAGGCGAAGATGGGTGAATCAATGGTCATTCTCACCCGCGTGTTACACACCGCTGGCCTTGGCGAAAGCCAAGTGGACATGCTCATCCAGGATCTCGAAGAGGGCACCAACCCTACTGTCGGTCTTTCCGCCCACCCCGGTCAGACGGATATACGTATTACGGCCAAGGCACCAGACCGAGCGGCGGCACAGGCACTCATAGCGCCAATAGAAGCACAAGTGCGAGAACGACTGGGCGTTGCAATTTATGGCGCGGATGGAGAGCGACTGGAAGACGTCATAATAAGGCTGCTTCAAAAGCAGCGGCAGACACTCGTAGTTGTGGAGAGTGTATCTGGCGGAATGGTAGCAAGCCGCCTTTCCTGTGTCGCGGGAGCGAAGGGATTTTTCCTCGGTGGGCTGGTAATGCCTGATCTGGCATCTGCCTTGCGCCAATTAGGGATTCCCAACTCCAGTGAGGGGGAATGCGGTGTGGCCGCACATCTGGTTGCGAGAGCGCGTGAGGCTTACAAAGCAGATTGGGCTCTTGCTGTGCTGGAAAATGGGGATGAGGGCAGTGTGTGTTTGGCATTGGCAACCGTCGTGGAAACCAGCCACCGCCTGCTGAGGCGTCGAGACGAGCCAGAGATTACAAAATTGTGGTTGGCCAACGTGGCACTGGACTTTCTTCGCCGGAGACTGTTAAAAGATCACCTGTAAGGATGCCCTTTCATCCACCCTCTCCCTGCTAAACAAATTACACATCGCGTGTATTCATTCGGTTGGCGGACGGGTTTTCAAACCCGCACCCGTCAATGGCAGGACGATGATCTTATCTTTATCAAGCAGTGAATTCAACTGCGATAGCGCAGCGAAGGGTGCCGCCGATGTAGGTTCGATGTACAAGCCCATGTGGGCCAATGCCCTTCGCGCCGCAAGGATGTGATCGTCGTCCACAGTGACAAACGTGCCACTCGTTTCACGTACGACGCGCAGGATTGCTGCCCCATGCACTGGTTGGACGATACGTATGCCCTCGGCTACGGTCTCGCCTGGCTGAATAGCGGGTGCCTCAGAGAGGCCATTATGGTAGGCCAGGTAAAGCGGGGCACATGCTGTGGCCTGAACACCGATGAATCGCGGTAATCGGTGAATTAGACCCGCCTCGCGCAAGGCGAGGAAGCCTTGGTACGTTCCTAGAAGCAGCGTTCCGTGGCCGACCGGAAAGACGATGCTATCCGGCACATTTCCCTCTAACTGTTCCCAGAGTTCGTAGGCGAAGGTGCGCATGCCGAAAAGCGCCAGCGGGTTATAATAGTGGCTAGCATAGTATGCGCCTTTTGCAGCCGCTTGTTGGGCAGCGCGAGCAGCATTCTCTCGTGGACCGGGCACGCGAACGAGCCTGGCCCCGTAAATCTCGATCTGCGCAGTCTTCGCTGGTGAGGTGTAGGCTGGGACGTAGATATGTGCCTCTATGCCAGCCCGGCCTGCGTAGGCAGCTAATGCCGCCCCGGCGTTACCAGACGAATCCTCGACTACAAGCCGAACTCCCATCGCGTTTAGCACTGTCACCAGCACTGATGCCCCGCGGTCTTTAAATGAGCCAGTGGGATTCACAAACTCTAGTTTGCAGTAGTACTCACGATTCCCCCAGGGAACCGTTATCAGCGGTGTGAGACCCTCGCCCAACGTCACCGGATTGGATCTGGGGGGCAGGGGCAATGAGGCTCGATAACGCCATAGCCCCCACGTTTCCCTTTCGATTTGGGCAGCGTCGAAGGCGGGAGCACCCTCGAGGTCAAAAAGGCCACCGCAGGTGCAGACCCACATGCGGGTGCAGAAGTCATATGTTTTGTGGCAACGAGTGCAACGGAAAGTGGTAGTCACTGGTGCATCTCCGATCCGATCTATCTGTTTCGACGTGCTGCCTGGTGTGTATCAACACGCTCCAGCCGAATCTGATGGCCGCCAGGTTCCCGTTGCTCGGCAGTGTAGCACAGGCATACTATGATGTCAACTCACCAATACGGTTACAGCGCCGTTTCGGCTGCGGCGTGATGAACATTCGATCGCCTTGCCCAGATCAGGATGGTGATGGAATCAGTCAGAGGGTTTGACAAATTCCAGTAGCAACTTATAATATTAACTAAAGTGAATAGAAACTTTTGGCTCTGGCGAATCCCCATTGGGGGAACGGGGGAACCGGTTTTGGTGGGGTGAACTCGCCTCGGCGAGCAGGAGCGTCTTCCCTTCGAACCCGTCAGCTAACCTCGTAGCCTGTGGAAGATAGGGCTGTACAAGCGGTCAACGACGTCTTTCAGAAAAGCACATGCTTTGTGGGCAGTCCAATGACCGTTTTTTCTTGCTTGAGGTACCATGCCGGGCCCAAAGGCCCGGTTTTCTATTTCTTTGGGAAGTGAAGTGCCCTCGAGCGGCAACTGGAGGCCATGATGAAGGGAGTTATTTTGGCTGCAGGTTTTGGCGCCCGATTGGATCCCTTAACACGAGATCGTCCTAAGCCCCTCGTTCCCCTATTGGAACGCCCTTTGATCGATTACACGATCGAGGCCTTTGTTCAATGCGGTTTTACTGAACTCGGGGTTATTCTGAGTCATAACGGGAGGGTGCTGCAACACTATCTGGGAGATGGCAGTCGATACGGCTTAGCGATCCACTGCCTGCACAACCATCTTTATCCCCGAGGCAATGCCACCTCTATTCTGGCTGCACGTGACTTCGTCGGTCAGGAACCCTTTGTCGTCTCTATGAGCGACCATTTAATCTCACCACAAATCTTATCAACGCTTCTTTCTCATATTCATATTGCTGACCACAGCGTATTATGCGTGGATTTCGAGGCCAAGGCCGCGCCGTTGCTCAACGACGCCACCAAAGTCTGGTTAGCCCGAGATGGTTACGTCGTGCGCATAGGTAAGGGGTTGAAACGCTGGCATGCTGTTGACGTGGGTGTATTTCTATTCCAGCCCCGTATCCTGGACCACATTGTTGAGATGCTACATCACTGCGACGGACCCTACACCATCACCCGTGCGGTGCGAAGGATGATCGCCCACGGCGATCGCCTGGGCACCTGCGATGTTTCAGGTCATTTCTGGTTAGATATAGATACGTGGGAAGATCTGATTTATGCCCGAAAGGTCCTGCGGATTGGATTGTCACGGCTGGATTTGCAGGCCTCGGAATTGAGCGAGGAAGGCATCTATGCAAACCGTTATTTTGGCCAATCGGCATAGCGATGAGGCCATCTTAGCCTTGCGGCCCGTGTGCGGTGTGCCGCTCATTCGTCGCCACCTCCAAGTCTTACGGACAACAGAGTGGCGGGATATCATGGTGGTCGTTTCCTCAGGAGACGAGGAGGCGATCAGAGAATCCATTGGCGATCCTGTGTCGCTGGGCGTGCGCGTGGTGTATCTCCAAGCACCACGAGGAGAACTCCCCACTCGACAACTCCTCGAGGGTACATGCGGTGACATCCTGATACTCGAAGGTCATTACGTGATCGAGGACATGTTGCTCACCGCACTGGTGACGAGTGGGGTCCCAGCCTTCCTCTGTGATAGCCAGCCCGAAGGATATGCTCCCCTAGTAGTGGGTGTGCAGAGGGGGAGGGCAGTGATGATCGGGGCTGCGTCTGATGTGCATGCTTGCGCCTATGTTGGTGCGGTTTTCCTGCCCAGGCCCTTCCTGCTAAAACTTGGTGCTATCGGCGAAAGCCTGGCCTGGCCAGCGGGACTATTAGGTCACGTTCCTCTCAGAGCCCTTGATGTCCGGCAGTTACACCTTTACAATGCGGAGGTTCGTAGGCATGCAGAGCCTATCTGGTGGGCAGTGGAGAGTGACGCTGACGCAACACAATGCAAGTATGCCCTAGTGATGGGAGCACAAAAGCACACGCTGGATGTGTTAGCGTGGTACTTAAATCGTCCACTGGAGAACTGGCTCATCATGCGCATCGCGAACTGGCCCATCACACCTAACCAGGTGACGGTATTAACAGACCTGCTCGCCTTCTTGGTCACGGCCCTCTTCCTGACGGGACAATTGTGGCTGGCCTCTCTACTCACCTTTGCGGTGAATATCTTAGATGGCGTGGATGGCAAACTGGCTCGGGTAAAGGCAATGGCTACGAAGTTAGGGCAACTGGAACACTCGTTCGACCTCCTTTATGAGCAATCCTGGTACATCGCTTTCACCTGGGCAGTGTTTAACCGCAGTCAACAGATCATCGTATTGGCAATTGGTTTTGTCATAGTCCTTTTCGATGCCTTTGCCCGTCATGTGTCCATGCAATTTCGCCAAGTGATGGGCATTCCTCTGGCAGACTACGCGCCCTTCGATCAACGTTTCCGCCGCTTCGACGGTCGCCGGAATATCTACACCATTTACATCCTGGTGGGGGTGATCCTCAATAGGCCCTTTTATGCTCTGCTGGCAATGGCCCTGCACGCATTCGTCACGGGTGTAGTTTACGTTTGGCGCGCCGTACTACATCTCCGGGCCGCAGATCGCGGTGTTGGTGGCAAGGCACCCTAGTCAGGCGAAATTTGCTAAACTACCGCCTCATAGACGGCCAGCGTCTCAGTGGCTGTCTTCGCCCAACTGAACTGTGCTGCCCGAGCCAGTGCTCTGACTGCCAGTTCTGCACGGAGTTGCGGGTTTGCACACAATGCGCCGAGAGCTTCGGCCAATTGGGCAGCCGATGTGGAATTCACCAAGAGACCTCCATCCCCGATGACCTCGGGCAGCGATGAGGAGTCCGATGCTATGACCGGCGTCCCGCAAGCCATTGCCTCTAATGGGGGGAGCCCAAAGCCCTCATAGAGGGAGGGGAAAACGAAGCACCACGCTGCTGTATAAAGGGCGGGCTTGTCTTCTTCTGACACCCACCCGATGAATCGCACCTGCCCATCGATCCCCAGGTCCTTGGCCAGCGGCCGGGGGTCGAGCGCCATGGCGCTCCCGCGTTCTGGCAATCGCCCGGCAATGACCAGGGGTGGGGCGTCGGCCAACTGTGAGTAGGATCGCAACAATATGTTCACGTTTTTGCGCGGATCGAAGCCGCCGAGGTAAAGGATGTACACATCTGGCAAGCCATAGCGAACACGGACATCCTCAAGGATCGCCTTATCCTTAACAGGACGGTAACGTTTACCTGCTGCCAGATAGACCACCCGCACTCTTTCAGAATCTATGCCCAAGGCACGCACGATGTCGCGCTTGGACGCCTCGGAGTCAGTGAGCACCATCTGTGCCTGGTGAGCAGCGGCAGAAACCAGGCGCATGTACATCCGAACCAGAGGTGAACCCCGGTACTCAGGCAAGATCAGAGGAATAACGTCGTGGATGGTGACCACGGTGGGTACAGTGGGCCGCAATGGTGGAGCAAAGTAGGGCACGTGGGCTACATCCACAGCCAGATGGCGGCATTCTCGAGGATAGGACACCTGCTCGAACCACACTTTCTCCAGGTTGCGGCCGCGACGTCCCTCTGGGGGTGATAGGCAAAGGTACCCGTGCTCAGATGAGATCTGCCGTAAGGCGCACAGGAGTTCGGCCGTATATTGTCCGCTGCCAGTGCCCTCTTGGCCTAGGAAGAAGGCATTGATTCCCACGCGCACCGTGGCTATGCTCCTGCTGCCCGCAGTTCAGCAGCCCATTGTTCTGGCAACTCGTCAGTGGAGAAAACCCCTGCGCCCGACTCTGAGGAGGCGCGATATTTCAATTTGTCCGCTGTGCGGTGTAGGGTGTAAAACTCAATGTGGAAGTGATAATATGGGTAGCGTTTGCCATCACTGGGACGCTGGTGCATTACCATCATATAAGGCAGCGGGAAGCCATACAGGGCATCGAAACGGCACACCGTATCTTTGAGGAGGGCAGCCAGGTCCCAGCACTCGTCATCTCCCAACTCCGCGATGGAGGTCCTGTGAACGCGAGAGACTATGTGCACCTCATGAGGGTAGCGGGCGAAAAAGGGCACAAAGGCGGTGAAGCCAACGTTCTCTCGCACTACGCGTGTTCCTTCCCTTCTCTCGGCCGCGAGGATATCACAGAGCAAGCAGTGCTTAGAGACCCGTTGATGCCGACGACAGGCAGCGAGTTCGCGTTCGAGTACCGGTGGGATGAAGGGGAAGGCGTAGATTTGGCCATGAGGGTGAGTCAAGGTCACGCCGATCTCTCGGCCTCGGTTTTCGAATATCTGAACATATTGGACGTAGGGCAGCGCTCCTAGTTCGAGCCAGCGATCGGCCCAAACAGCGATCAGTTTCCGGATGTGCTCGACAGGCAATTCACCCAGGCTACCTTCGTGTTGCGATGTGTACAGCACCACTTCGCACACACCTTGAGCCGGACGCACTGGACACAGTTCTGAACCCTCCACCGCAGGCTCCGGAGGGTGGCGTTGGAAAGTGGGGAACCGGTTTTCGAACACGGCGATCTCATAATCTCCCGCAGGGATTTCAGTTGCGGTACTCCCAGCCCGCGTCGGACATAGGGGGCAGTAATCCTGGGGAGGAAGGAAAGTGCGCTCCTGACGGTGAGTCGCCGTGACTACCCATTCCTCAAGCAGTGGATTCCATCGCAGTTCGGACATCAGTAACTCAAAGTTGCGTTTTGAAAAATTCAATGGTGCGCTGGAGACCAGTGGCCAGGTCTGTCTCAGGAACCCAGCCGAGGAGTTCTCTGGCGCGGTGAACGGTGAGATAGGTCTTATACACCTCGCCTGGTTTTGGTGGACCGTGCACTTCGCCAAGTCTGTACTGTGTTGCTTCGGCCAGACGGGCGAAGATCTCGTTGATGGAAGTGCCGATGCCAGTGCCGATGTTCACCATCTGCCCATCGCCCTTGTCCAGCGCCAATACGTTTGCGCGGGCCACGTCACCAACGTAGACGAAATCGCGTTCCTGAGTGCCGTCGCCATTGATGACCGCCTGCTTGCCCGTGAGCATCTGCATGATGAAGATGGCTACGACACCAGCCTCGCCGTAAGGGTCCTGTCGCGGGCCGTAGACGTTGCCGTAGCGGAGCGATACGAACCGAAGCCCGTAATGGGTGTGGTAGAGTTCTAGGTAGTGTTCCACGTGGTGCTTACTGGCACCGTAAAAGTCCAGTGGCTGGACTGGATGCACTTCATCAGCAGGGAGGTACTGGGGATTCCCATAGATTGCCCCGCCTGTGGAAGCGTAAATGAACTTGGACACTTCGTACCGGCGGCAAAGTTCCAAAAGGTGCAGTGACCCGAGCACGTTCACATCGGCGTAGAGGATAGGCTCCTCCATGGACTCTCGAACGCTGGCTAGTGCGGCATGATGGTTTACATAATCTGGGCGCTCGGCGGCGAAAACCGCCGCTAACCGCGGATCTCGGATGTCCATCTCGTAGAACTGTGCCTCTGGGTTCACGTTGGCTTTCTTCCCGGTGTGAAGGTTATCTACCACCACTACCTTATGTCCTTCTTCGATGTAGGCATCGACTACGTGGGAGCCGATGAACCCCGCACCGCCAGTCACCAGTATCTTCATGACTTCTCCTTTTTCGATGGAATGGCGTTTTCCTGACAGGTCTCATCACCCTCTGGCTGTGTGGGTAGAAAACGGTAGTAGATCAGGTAACGCCCATCGTCTTTAATGATGCGCTTTTTCTCCATACGCCAGGCAGGACATCGAATGGCATCTGCTTTTGGCATAGTCTTACAACCCCCGACGGCGGAAGATAGACCAAAGAAGCCATAGGGCCAGTATCCCTGCCACTATGAAACTGATTTGGGCAATGGGAAGAGGCCAACCCAAGAGGGGCAACCGCCATACAGCCGCCTGTGCTCCGCCCAATAGAATGAGTGACGAGCCCACAATCAATGCGGCCACGATGATGCTGAAAGATAGCCGGTTGGCGATGGTGTCCAGACGAGCCAACAACTCTTCCAATCGGCGCATGTCTACGCCCAAGGTCATATTGCCTTGCTCCAATTGTTCAGAGAGAATTTCGATGCGCTGCGGCAACACCTGCACCAGTTCGTCCAGTTCCTGAAGCGTTTGCAGCGCGCGTGTCCCGGCACGGCGGAGGGAGAGCCGTTGGGCCATGAATTCCGTGACGAAGGGCTCCGCTTGTTTCACCAAAATAAAGCCCGGGTCCAGGCTGAGGGCCAGACCTTCCAGGACGAGCACCATGCGCGCCAAAAGTGCTAGGTCACTGGGGAGATGAACACGGTTGCGGAACGCCACAGTGAGCACGTCCTCCAGGAATCGCCCGATGGGCATCTCTTCGAGAGGGACGCCGTAGTAACGGAAGAGGAGGCGCTGCACGTCGCGTCGGAGGCTAGAAAGATCGGTGGGTTGCGTCGCGCCTAGGCGCAGCACAGTGCGGACAACGCGGTCAGGATTTTGCTCCAACAGGCCGAGGAACAGATTCCCCAGGCTCTCCTTCGTATCGGCGGTCAGGTGGCCCATCATGCCGAAGTCCACGAAACCGATTCGGTCGCCGCAGACCATGATGTTAGCGGGGTGGGGGTCGGCATGGAAGAAACCGTCCACAAACACTTGCTTGAGATATACCTCCACCACCGTCTCTGCAATAGCGGGGAGGTCATAACCCAACTCTGCCAGTCTCGCCGGGTCGGTCAGTTTCACTCCCTCTAGGTACTCCATCGTGATGATGTCGCGGGTGGTGTATTCCCATACTACGGCGGGGACAATTACCCGTTCATCGCCGGACAGGTTAGCGCGAAGGCGTTCAGCGTTTCGCGCTTCGTTGGTGTAATCCATCTCCTCGCGCAGGGTCTGGCCAAACTCTTCGACCAGCCCGACCAAATTGTACTCTCGTACCATGGCAGAGCGGTTGCTGAGGAAACGAACCTGCCGCATGAGGAGATCGAGATCCGCTTCCACGACCTGTCGGATGCCAGGGCGAATGACCTTTACTATCACCTCGCGACCATCCTTCAATTGGGCACGGTGAGCCTGGCCGATGGAGGCTGCTGCAATAGGGTCGCCCTCGAAGCGAGTGAAAATCTCGTCCATTGGGCTCCTCAACTCGGACTCGATGGCAGCGATGATCTGTTCGGTCGGGACAGGTGGGGCGGCGTCGAGCAATTTGGCGAGTTCCTGGATGTATTCAGGGGGCAAGAGATCCGGACGCGTGCTCAGAATCTGCCCTAATTTTATGAATGTGGGGCCGAGTTCCTCGATGGTGCGGCGCACGCGCTGGGGGATGGTCATAGCCTCCACTGCCGCGTCCTGACTGGACCGCCAGGGCAGGATGAATCGTGAGAGCCCTAGTTGCTCGACGAGGAAGCCCAGCCCATTTCGCAACAGGATCTCGGTTACGTGGCGCAGACGCAATATCTCCTGGTATGGCTGTCCGAACAGAAGCCGACCGACCATCGCTTTCTCCCTCAGGATGGCCCTATTATACTATAGTTTGGGGCTGTTGTCAGGCCACTGTTCGGGATGGCGTATGTGCCCACAAATAGAAGTGCACCGGAGTGATCTGGCGAGTTGTCATTCCGGTGCACTTATGTTATACTATGATTGAGTCTGATGCCCCTGTAGCTCAGAGGATAGAGCGGTGGCCTCCGGAGCCATGTGCGGGCGTTCGAGTCGCCCCAGGGGCGCTTATTATAAAAGCCTGGGCTCACCAGGCCAACGAGGCACGGCCACGGGTGCGGGGACACTATCACGGTAGTGGCTGTAGGTGTCTTAGTGCTTGTCGGACTTGGTTTGTGAGTCGGTGTGGCTGTGAGTGTATGGGTTGATGTGTACGTAGGCGTGTGTCGGGAGGTCTACGATGAATCGACCCTGTTTGATTCTGGTTCGCGTCGTTGTCCTCGTCACCATTGCAGCTGGTATGTCTTCTGCCTGTTTCGAGAGGCCGCTTGCACCCATAGGCGCCGAGTCGCTGGCAACCCCGAGCTCCACTAGCACGTGGCCCGCAACTCGCGTGCCAACTTCCACACGTACTCCAACATTTACAGCGACGGCCACCCAGCTCCCAGAGACGACCTATGTGGTACAAGCTGGCGATACACTCAGCGACATTGCCAAGAGGTTCGGGACATCGGTCGATGCTCTTGCGGCAGCCAACGATATCGCTAACGTGAGTTTAATATACGTCGGGCAGAAGCTGCTGCTTCTGCCACCCAGTCCTGCGACAGCCACTGCATGGTGGCAGGCTATGGCGACAGCGACACAGGTTGCCCAGGCTACTGCCGATGCAAGTCGGTTTGCGGTGCCGACTAGCGAGCCAGCCTCGGTAGCTCCCGCGGCGGCGCAGCCCCCCACAGCGGCGCAACCTCCCCTTGCCATCTGGGAGGACTTGCTGCAAATACTGCTGCAAGGGCAAGCCGTGTGGAGACAGTTGCATTGCTCAGTGGAAGACCTGTCACAAACCGCCCGGATGCGCATGCTGGGGGTGTGGACGCTAGAGTGCGTGGGAGCTTGGCCTATTGCAGAGAATGGTGCATGCGGGCGGTTTGACGCATCGCTTACGGTGCAGGCCAACTGGTTAGGGAGTAGACCACTGGCATGAGTGCCTTGTGCCAAGTCGCTGAGCGGAGTTTTTTGATTAGCGCCTTAGTAAACTAGAGAATAGGCTGTAGAAAGGAGAAATTCCAATGAAAAAGGCTTTGCTCTTGATCTTTATTCTTGTTCTGATGGCCTGTGCTAGAACACACCCTGCGCCTACGGCGACGCCGCAACCCACTTCGACTGCCACATCCACACCCATGCCCCCGTCTGCCTCAGATTTAGAGCCACTCCTTGTCCAGGCGGGCGACCTCCCGCCGGGACTCTCAGGTTCTCAAGTAAGCGACATTATACCGGAACCGTTTGACCAAGTTTCTCCACCAATATCAGTAATTTGCCAACAATTTGAGAGAAATGGCAGAAACGCTGGAAGAGTTGTGGTTCTTTTATACGAGTCTGAATCTAAAGCCAAAGAAGTATACGAATGGTGGACAATACGCCCGGGCGACGGTAGGCCGAACATGCTAAAAGAGACAAGAGTTGGAGAACAAGCAGCCTGGGATTGTCCTGAAAAATATTGGATAACCCAATATTGTAGGATAGCATTTCTTCGTTGCCATATGGTAGTAGATATTTTTATCCTGGGAGGAGAAGAAGGCGGCAGGATGGTATTTGCAAAGCAAGATGAGTTGTTGGCATATGCCAAGCGATTAGACAATAGACTTAGACCTATAGTCTGCTGGTGAAATGATTGCCTAGCCGTCTGGGCGAAATTCTCTCTTAATCTCTAGAAACACAGCAAGGGATTCGACAATAAACAATCGGTCAAGTCAAGCGAAAAAGACTGCAACAGTAGTGGTTAGTAGATAAATAGGGCCATATATTGGTATAGGTTGCTCAGAGGATAGAGCGGTGGCCCTCCATAATATCCCAAATGAACAACACCCGCTCGCCCGATGGCAGTGGGTGTAGTGGTTCCTGCAGCCCTTAGCCACAGTACGGCGTGATGGATTTGAGCAGCTGGGAAACCCATTCCCAAACGGACCAATAAACAATGCCCCCGAGAGGACTCGAACCTCCACGCCCTACGGGCACAGGCCCTCAACCTGCTGTGTATGCCAATTCCACCACGGGGGCACTGAACACCTCGATTATACTGTGAATTTCCCCTCTTGTCAATTGCACGGAATCCTCGTAGAATAAATCTGCGCGACGAAATCAATGCGCGTAGGAGGGCCTCGTGAAAATCGTTCTGGATGCTATGGGTAGCGATCGGCACCCGGTGCCCGATGTGGAGGGAGGAGTAGCAGCGGCGCGGGAGTACGGTGCGGAGATCATCTTCGTGGGGCAGCAAGAGGTCGTCGCACCTGAAGTGGCAAAACACGATACTTCTGGCCTGAAGATCTCCCTCGTTCACGCCAGCCAGGTCATCGAAATGACCGATGAGCCGGCAATGGCGGCGCGAACCAAGAAGGATAGTTCTATGGCCGTCGGCATGCGACTAGTCCAGCAAGGTGAAGCGGATGCGTTCGTTACCTGTGGTAACTCGGGCGGTGCATTGGCAGCGGCTCTCTTCTACCTGGGCCGGCTGAAAGGCGTCAAACGCCCCGCTCTGGCCAGTGTTTTCCCCACTGTCGCCGGTCCCGCCTTCCTCCTCGACCTGGGCGCGAACACCGATTGCAAGCCCGAGTACCTCCTGCAATTCGGCGTCATGGGCAGCGCCTATGCAGAGAGGGTACTGGGGATCGCCAACCCGCGCGTGGCCATCGTCTCCACAGGCGAAGAGGAGGGCAAAGGCAGCACCCTGGCCAAGGAAGCGTACAAACTGCTCAAAGCGAGTCAACTCAACTTCATTGGCAATGCGGAAGGGAAAGATATTCCTGCCGGCTTCGCCGACGTGATTGTCACCGATGGTTTTACCGGCAATGTGATCGTGAAACTATCAGAGGGTGTAGCAAGCCTCATCCTCACCGTCTTGGAGCGGGAGATCAAGGCGCGTCCGTTGGCGGTACTGGGTGCTCTCCTGGCTCGAAATGCGTTCCGCGCCGTGAAGCGTGCTCTAGATTACAGTGAGTATGGGGGCGGCCCCTTGTTGGGCGTGAATGGCGTGGTCATTGTTGGCCATGGGCGCTCCAACGCCAAAGCGGTGAAGAACGCCGTGCGTGTGGCGATGCAGTCTGTCCAGGCCAATTTGATCGGGCACATTCGGTCCGTCATCGAGGCCAGCCTCACATTAAGCGGCGAGGAAGATCCGCAGCCCGTGCCGTAAACTATCAGATGTCCTTTGGAGTCGAGACAAATGCGCGTCATCGTGAATGAAAAGTTAGTACAAAACCGTGCCGAATGGGGCAAGCGCCTCACCTTTCTTGGCTTGGGCCTCCTCCTTGCCTCAGTAGTTGCTTCCTTCCGCCCCCAACAGGTGCTTCCGGCTTATCTCCTGATGGTCATAGGCTTTATTACAGTGAACGCGGGCGCCTTCCTAGGCAGCAAATGGGTGAAGGAACCCCGCGTGGACCAGGTCCTGGCCAAGGCATTGAAGGGATTAGATAACAAGTATGCCCTCTACAGTTACTACCTGCCCGCCGAACACGTCCTCCTATCCCCAAGCGGCCTTACCGTGCTGCGTGCCAAGCCACAGGAAGGTCAGATTACCTGTCGGGGTGAGCGATGGCACCGCAAATTCAACGTTCGACGCCTGCTGAGCCGCATGGTGGAAGAGGGGTTGGGCAACCCCGCCAAAGAAGTGCGTGCGGATGTAGCAAAGATGAAAGCATACTTGCAGAAGGCGCTGCCTGATGTCGAAGTGCCGGTGGACGGAGTGATTGTGTTCACCAATAGCGAGGCGGAGTTACACTTGGAGTCCCCGACTGAGCCCGTGGTGAGGTTGCCCGAACTTAGGAACTACCTGCGCCAAACGGCAAAAGCCGCGCCAGACTTGCCCGGCAAAGCGCTCCGTCAAGTAACCGATGCCCTCGACGCCCTCGCATCTTAAGCGACGCGAGGGCCTAGCCCTCAGCGCGATATTGCTCCTCGCCTTCGCCCTCCGCGTGTACTTGCTTGGCAATGCAAACCTGTGGTGGGACGAGGGGCTGGCAGTCTGGGCGGCACGTAAGAGCCTGGCTGGCATGACCCTCTGGACAGCGGGCGATGTGCATCCTCCACTCTATTTTTGGTCTTTATGGGTCATGATACGCCTTGCCGGCCCGACGGAATTCGCTGCCCGCTTCATCTCAGCCGTCTACGGTGTGCTTACTATTGCTGCTATCTACCCTCTAGGCAAGATTCTGGGTGGGCAGAAAGTCGGATTGCTTACCGCCTTTCTCTTGACCATCTCTCGTTTCCACGTATGGTGGTCGCAAGAGATGCGCATGTATATACTGGCGACGCTGTTTGCCGCGCTCTCCCTGTACACTCTGATCCGCTGGATACGATCCGTCGGTTGGCTCGGTGATTCGGAACACCGTGGCCAGCCAACTCGTGAGGTGCTTTTCTACATCACAGCCAGCGTCGCAGGACTGTACACTCTATACCTTTTCGTCATCGTCCTCTTCGTGGAGAATATCTTCGCCTTGGCTGTGTATGCTCATGTGGACCGCGCTCGGCGTACCCGGTTTCTACTGCATTGGCTCCTTCTGCAGGCCACCGTTGTGCTCCTATTCGTGCCTTGGCTGGCCCTGGCTTTGGGGCGGATGGCGTCCTGGTCAGTGGCGACGGAGTTCGATTTCGGCGTTTTCCTGCAACTCTACGCCACGTTGTTGGTGTTGGGTATCTCCACGTATGTGGAGCGATATACCCTGTTCGTGGTACCAGTTCTCCTGATTGCAATGGCAGGGCTGGCCCTGATGTGGCGAAGAGACTTGAGACGAGAGGAACTAGGGATTTCACTCCCGCCGCGCCTGGGGGCTATCTTACTTGGGCTGCCGCTGGCCATACCACCCCTCGTGGTTTATGTCCTCACCCGACCACGGGGCCTGTTCTATGCGCCGAGGGTGGAAGCGCGCTATCTACTCCTCTTCGCCCCGGCGTTCTACATACTGGTGGCGCGGGCAGTTGTACTCCTCTGGCGTATGCGGAGGATAGTGGGACTGGTGACGTTGGCCGTCGTACTTGCGTTGATGCTTTGGACATTGCCCGGCCACTATGAGGGTCGCTATTTGCGTGACGAGTTGCAGACCATGGTGCGATGTATCGCCGCCTACGCCGAGGAAGGTGACGCTGTCCTGCTCGTCTCCGGTAGCCGTTTCCCAATCTTCCTCTATTACTACGAACGGCTCCCGAAGGACATCCCTCGACTGCCTGTCTATGAGGTACCCCGAACTGCACTCACAGTGACGTCCGATAATGTGGCACAGGAACTAGCGCCGATCGCCGCAGCGCACCGCCGAATCTGGCTGGCAAGCGTGAATGCCGCACTCGATGATCCCGATGGGCTTGTCGCCAAGTGGCTGGGAGAGCGGTGTGCGATCGCATTGCACCTCCATTTCGCTCACAACGCCTTGACGCTATATAATATAGATGGAGCCCTGCCACGGCTTTCCGGTACCTTACAGCCATTACACCCGCTGGGTGTAGAGTTCGGCCCAGACTTGCGTTTGTTGGGGTACGATCTGGTCACATCCGAATTTCGCAGTGGGGACACCATTCGATTGGTATTGTATTGGACTGGCAATACGGAACGCCCGGTGCGTGTTACCGTAGTCGATGATAAAGGGCGTGTGCTAGAGGCGCAAGAAGCAAGCCTGCACCAGATGGTAGGTGCGCAGCGACAGCAGTTTGACTTTGAGGTGTTCGCCGCCACGCCGCCGGGTGCTTATCATTTCGAGGTGGATGTGTTAGACGGGGAGGGCGCGCCAGTTCGGGAGCCCCTTCACGTTGGAGAATTTCACATCACTCATACGAAAGCAGTGCTGTTCAAAGGGGCTGTGGCGCACGCCGCGTCTGCCAATCTGGGTGATGAAATCGAGTTTCTCGGCTATGATCTGCATACTGTTAGCGGGAAAGCGTTGACAGCATGGATGCCGGGTGAGCAAATTGTGCTCGACCTCTACTGGCGTGCAACCACCAAGACCCGAACGCGTTACACCGTCTTCACCCATCTACTGGGGACCGCCCATAACCCAGCCACTCAGGGGCCTGTCTGGGGACAACATGACAGCCAGCCCGCGAACGAGGGCTACCCGACACACCAGTGGTTTGTGGGAGAGACGGTGATGGATCGCCACATTCTGATCATTGATCCTCACGCGCCTCCTGGTGACTATCAGATCGAGGTGGGGATGTACGTTTTGGAGACAGGGGCACGGCTGCCTGTTCTCGACGCAGATGGAAATGTGATGGACGATCGCGTAGTACTGGATACGCCCGTGCACGTCGGCATGCCATAAGAGAACCGGGGGTACTAAAATGACCACATTTATTGGTCAAAAATTTGAGGAATTATTAGAAGGGCTCTTTTCTTCCAAAGTGCGAATTAAATTGCTGACCCTGTTTCTCTCAGAACCAGGGCAGCGGTATTATAGCCGTGAGTTGGCACGTGCTATAGGCGGGCGTCAGAACGCAGTATGGCGTGAATTGAGGAATTTGGAGAACCTGGGGCTTCTGCGTAGCGAAGCGGAAGGCAATTTACAATACTATTTGGTCAATACGGGATTTCCGTTGTTCGCAGAATTGCGGAATCTGGTGCTGAAAGCGGCTGGGATAGCGGTAAAGCCAGTAATACGTGCTCCGCTGAGGCTCGATAAGGTAGCACGCCACGAGTATATTGGTCCTCGACCCTCGGAGCGCCCGGCTGTTTACTCTCCCATTGTGACTATTGGCGAAACCGATTGACCCGCAAGCGCGGTCCACACTTCATGATTGGGCTCAGCCGAGTTCCCTCACTCCATCTGTTGCCATACAGACGTAAATACTTGCTTCTATGCCGGTTACTTCCCGGTAAGTCGCGGCTACGCGGCGGCGAAATGCCTCCACTGCCTCCGCCGCCACCAGGTTCACGGTACACCCACCGAATCCCGCACCGGTCATCCGCGCTCCGTACACGCCTTCCACTGCCCGCGCCGCTGCGACCATTACATCCAACTCTTTGCAACTGACTTCGTAGTCATCGCGTAGGCTCTCATGAGATTCGTTTATGAGAGCACCGGCGGTCTGCACGTCCCCTCGCTCTAATGCCTCCATGGCCCGCAACACTCGCTCGTTCTCGGAGATGACGTGGCGACATCGCCGACGTATTGGTTCGGGCAATCCCCTCTCCTTTTCCTGGAATGTCCTCAAGGAGACATCTCGCAAAGCGCGGACGCCGAGTAATTGTGCGCCTTGCTCACATTCCGCCCGCCGGGTATTGTAGGCTGAACTCACCAGATCTCGTGATACATGAGTGTCGCACACTGCAATGGCGACACCTTCCGGCAGCGGTACGTGGCGGAAATGCAGATCACGGCAGTCAATGAACAGGGCGTGGTCTCGTTGCCCTAACGATGCCACGAATTGGTCCATAATGCCACAGCGCATTCCTACAAACTCGTTTTCGGCTTGCTGGCACAGACGTGCTCGCTCCGGCCCGGTCAATGAGAATCCGCTTAGCCGCTCGAAGATATACGCAGCCACAGTTTCTATGGCGGCAGAAGAACTCAGTCCTGCGCCGATGGGTACGTCCCCAACAATGACTGCGTCCATCCCGCGCAGTGGGTAGCCTGCCTTTTGTAACACCCACGCGATGCCACGCACGTAGTTGCTCCAGGAGGCCTGAGAGTCGCGGGTAATCTCGTGGAGCGAGAACTCGGCTTCTTGGCCGAAATTCACTGACCACAAACGCACCTGCTGATCATCCCGTGGCACGGCTGCCATT
Source organism: Chloroflexota bacterium (assembly GCA_014360825.1). NCBI lineage: Bacteria > Bacillati > Chloroflexota > Chloroflexota bacterium. The sequence continues at coordinate 86,023 of JACIWT010000009.1, forward strand.
ACCACAGCGCGGTCAATGGCCATGGGCAGCACGTAGCCATCATTGTAATCAGTGTGCTCGCCAATTAGGTTGACACGACCCGGCGCGGCAGCGACCAAGGTCGCCGCTGTGCCATAGACGCGGTTCAGTTCCTGGCGAGCAGTGATGGCTAAGATGTCGAGGTTGCTCACCTGATCCCCTCCACGTGGGGCCAAAAGCCCATTTCGCGCAATATCTGTACTACCTCCGCTATCTTTCTGGGCTCGATCAACACCTCGGTGGGCGATATCGTCGCCCCCAGAAGTCGGGCCAGGCGGGGCATGGCTCGCAAGTCGCGCATTACCCCAGCGTCGCGGGTTTGCAGAATGGCCGCTTGCCGGACAGTAACTTGTCTGAACCCCTCCCCCCATCCATGGACAGCCACATCCACGCTGGGAGGAACCGCGCCGCCACTGGCTCTTCTGAGAAAACCCAGTATCTGCCTTGTTGTGATGCCTTCGCTCATCGCCTTCCATACAGACTGGCGGGATAACAGGTAACGATGTGCTGCTCCCTCACACCCCACCCAATCGGCGAAACGTTCCAGGCGGTAGCGATCGACGAATGTGGTGCCTGGCGACGCAGTGATGGTAAAATCCTCGCCGATAGTCAAAGGCACTGATTGGACGACCTCCTCCGTTTCTGGAACCAGGCCTAGCCAGGCCGCTCCTCGCGGTGTCAATCGAAAACACTCTGGTCGCTCGTTGTTTTCGGACTGTCTACCCAATGCCACGGCCCCCAGCCAGAACAATGGTTTGCTCAGGTAGTAGCGGATGAGCGCTCCCTCAACCCGGTCCCAGTTGCTGAAACCCCTGAGGTATTGCCCGCTCTCGGCATCGCGGATGTACCATGACTCGTAATCGCCATCGGGCCGCAGGAAGTCTGGGTCCGCCGCCTTGATTGCAGCCACAAAGGAGGCGGTGGAAACCCACTGATCCATTGGGCATCGTGCCAGGTGCTTCAGAAACCTTTCACGTGTACCCAGAGGATCATTACTCCACCCAGTCTCTTCGCAGTAGATGCTTTTTACTTGCCAGAGATCATTCCAGGTCGGATCCGTGCGCCAGATCTCAAATAGGTCGTGAAGCCGCATGGTTGGTTCGCTTTCGAGCCATTCGATAGCCCGGCGACTGGGTCTCAGGAAACCATCCTGCACCTTCAGTAACCCGCCCTGACGGCAGAGGTGCTGGGCAAAAATCAAGCGCTCGGGTTCTTGATTGGTGAGACGGGCTTTTAGGCGTGTCACAGCCTCGCGAAAAAGGAGGTGACGGCGCGCTCGCACATCCTCACGCCGAGTGTAGGCCAGCATAGCAAATATATCCTCAGCCAAGGCATCGTTGTTCAAATCAAATTGCTTTGGCTGTTGTACTGTTTCAATCAAAAACGGCGTCTCCGGCAGTTCCATTCGCGGCAGTAGTGTTGCAATTTCAGGGGGAATGAAAAAAATCTCACCACGATACTCGCCCACTGTGCCGTATCCTCGGTACACCAGTCCCAGATAGCACAGTCGCTCCAATGGATTGGCTGGATTCTCCCATGGACGCACCCATTCCATTCGCCCAGGCCCCATCCGTCGCACCGTGCCATATTTGCGCGTGAGCAGGTAGGACTTGATGACGCCGCCCGAAGCCAAGATTTCCTCCAAGGCGGCACGCTCCGGCTGTCCCAGGGATTCGACCATAACGGACATCTGCTGGGGCGTAGTCATCCTGGAAGCGAGCAGGGCCACACGCTCAGCGCTCGTCTCGTCTGTGAAAGTTAGCCCCCATCCGGCGGCGATGGCATCGAGCATTACTGTCGGATATCCGGCCAGACAACTCTCAAGGTCTTTCATCATGAAATATCGCTAAGCCTGCCTTCGCGGCCGATACTGAATCGCCTCCGCGATGTGCTGCGTCTGAATGGTCTCCACACCCTCCAGGTCGGCGATGGTCCGCGCCAGCTCGAGGCTTGCCCTGAGCGCAGCGAAAGAATGCAGTGGAAGACACGCTCGTCCCAGTTACGATTGTAGAACATCCCTTCAGGGACATGGCGGCATGCAGCCATGCAGAGCGGGACCTAAGGGCAGGTTCTTGCCGGCTGCGCTCAGCGGGCAGTGCTCGCGCACCTCGGCGGGGCCCCCATGTCCGCGTTGCACTGCAGAGTCAGAGCTGCTGTCAGTATCATCCCCATGCACCAAGGAATTCTACCTGGTTCCTCATTTCCTCCGCCGATTTTGTGGCGACTAGCTTCAGCAACCGACGCATTTGCTCGCCAACGGAGTACCGTTGCTGGCGCGCGAGGATGATCCCTGCATGGGTCTTGCCTTGAGCCAGATAGCTCATATGAAGCCGGTAGAAGTCTGCCACGTTAAGCGTATACAGCACGCGCCCCTGGGCAGTTGCATAATCGAGGTGTTCCTCGTCAGCGCGCTCAATCATCCCTTCCTCGAGAGCTGTGGTGATATCCACGCCACGTGCTCGAAGCGCACGCACTAACGCACGATCCATAGAATCCTCATCCATGTAGAGGCGAATCATTATCGGGTGCTACCTTTGGCCTGAATGTACTGCCGCTCTAATGCCTCTGCCTCATTTTCCTCAGTTGCCAGATCTGCTTCAATTTCATCCCGATTAGCATGGTAATAGGCCAGGGCCGCGTACACCTGTGCCAAAGTCACGTGTCCGATCCGGTCTGCAATCTCCTCTGGGCTGATTCCTTGTTTGTACCACCATGCAATGCGTCGCACTGTAACGCCCGTACCGGCGATGTAGGGCCGAGCACCACGCATTTTAGGCGATCGCACGATTAAGGTTCCTATATCGGTAATTGTGCTCATACTCTCTCTTGACTCCTCTATCTTCAACCTATCTCCACTTTCATATTTTACCACGACCGGACTCGTCTGCGTAAATCATCTGTTCAGTGACGATCCGGGCCCAGTGCTAGCCATAGCAGAGACACCGATCATGTTTGCCTTCGCGGCCGGTACTGAATCGCCTCCGCAATGTGCTGCGTCTGAATGGTCTCCACACCCTCCAGGTCGGCGATAGTGCGCGCGAGTTTGAGGATGCGGTGGAAAGCCCGCGCGCTCATCCCCAACTGTTGCATCGCGGCGCGCAGGAGTTGCCGTCCCGTCTCTTCCATCACGCAATACTCCCGCACATCCGCCGGCCCCATATCGGCGTTAGTCAGCAATCGCGTTCCGGCAAAACGCTGCCGTTGTATCTCCCTCGCCCGCTCCACTCTCTCGCGCACCGCAGAAGAAGGCTCCCCCAAGCGGTCGTCGGTCAACTTGTCGTACTCCACGCGGGGTACCTCCACGTGGATGTCAATGCGGTCGAGGAGGGGCCCAGAGATACGCTTCTGGTAGCGGTTGATTTCGGCGAAGGAGCAGGTGCACTCCTTCACCGGGTCACCGAAGTAGCCGCAGGGGCAAGGGTTCATCGCTGCGACGAGCATGAAATTCGCCGGGAAGGTCAGCGTGCCTGTGGAGCGGCTGATGGTAACTACTTTGTCCTCCAGGGGTTGCCGCATCACCTCGAGCACCCGTTGGCCGAACTCTGGGAACTCGTCGAGGAAGAGGACGCCGCGGTGAGCCAGCGAGATCTCGCCTGGCCGGGGCCAATGGCCTCCGCCCACTAAGCCCGCGTGACTGATAGTATGGTGAGGTGCGCGGAAGGGACGCTGGGTAATGAAAGGTCTATCTGCGGGGAGGAGGCCGGAGATAGAATATATCTTGGTGACTTCTAGTGCCTCGTCAAAGGTCATACTGGGCAGGATAGAGGGGAGGGCGCGGGCCAGGAGTGTCTTGCCCGCGCCCGGGGGACCAATCATGAGGACACAGTGGGCCCCGGCTGCTGCCACTTCCAGCGCCCGTTTGACGTGTTCTTGGCCCTTCACGTCCTGAAATTGCACTGGACAACTCGTCCCCACCAATTCCGACAGGTCAATGTCAGAGTGATGTGGCTGTAGAGCCCGGAGGCCGTTGAAGTGAACTACGAGGGAGGCCAAATTGGGAACAGGGATGACCTCCATGTCCTGCACGAGGGCTGCCTCAGGTGCATCCGGCTCAGGGACGTAGACTCTGCGGATGCCGTATTCGCGGGCGACAGCCACCATGGGTAAGATGCCGTCGGTGTGTCGAAGCGTGCCATCTAGGGAGAGTTCGCCAACAAAGAGGGAGCCGCTGACGTCGGCTGTGATTTGGCCGGAAGCAATCAGGATACCGACAGCAATGGGAAGATCGTAGGCGGGGCCTTCCTTGCGCAGGTCAGCGGGGGCCAGGTTCACAATGATGCGTCGGTTTGGGAAAATGCAGCCGGAGTTTTTGATCGCCGAACGGACACGCTCTTTTGATTCCTGGATTGCAGTATCGGGGAGGCCAACAATGACCGGCCCAGGCAGCCCGTGACCGAAATCTACCTCTACCTGCACCAGAGCCCCATCGAGCCCAGTGATCGCACAACTGGTGACCCTGGCGAGCATGTTTCCCTCCTAAATGGCCCTGCCCTGTGTGGCCAAGTGTAGCACCGCTAATATTCGATAGGCCGAAGAGGCGAATGGAAAAAGGAGCCCTTACGAGATGGCTGGGATCGCTTAATGGGCGCTGTGCTGGGGCGCGGTGAGCATGTAGCCAAACCCACGTACCGATTGTAGATAAGCACCGTTTTCCTCATGCCATCCGAACCTTCGGCGGAGGAGATAGATTTGGTTCTTCAACAACTCCCGGGCCTCGCTCTCGCTGCCCTGATAACCCCACACTTCGCGGACCAGTTCGCGGTAATCCACCACCCGTTCGGCATTCAAGGCCAAATAACTGAGCAGGCGGAACTGTACAGGTGGCAGGGGAACTTTCCGCTGTTGAAATGTTACTTCTTTGCGAGCCAGATCAATGGAGAGATCGCCGAGATGGATCTTCAGACTGCCTGGGATATTGAATGCCCCCTCCAGACGGAATACGATAGCCTCGATGCGCTGTAATTCGCGCTCGGCACGCAACGCGCGATACGGCGACTCGTTGCTGCCAGGGCCGAGGGAGGTCGGCAATATAACCGGGGACCAGTCCCCCTCGCGAAGCCTAGCGATGAGCGACTGACCGCCTATCTCCAGGAATTGCTCCTCAATGACCACAACATCGGGCCATTCCTCGTCTATGAACGCAAGGGCAGCCGTCAAATCAGCGGCAATGTGCGTTTTGATTCCGGCGCGCTCCAAAATGGCACGCATCTTGTCCAGCCATAACAAGTGTGGGCTCACAATAAGCACTTGGATGGGAACCACCCCCTAGTGTTACTATATTTTTAACTGGTCACCCGCAACGAAGTGGCCCCGGCGGGGTTTAACCAAAAGAACTAAGACTATGATACTCCTAAACCAAGCATTGTCAAAAAAACGCTTTACGACCAATCTTATGCCAAACTTCGACCAAAATACGACTTTCTTTTGCATAGATAGCATCGTCTTTTCTGTGTATTGTGATACAATATTATTGACAACGAAAAAGGATTACAACGCATTTACTTTGCGTTGCAACGCCCTTGGCGTTGTATCAAGCAAATGGAGGAAAAGTAGATGAGAGAGAAAGGAGAGTTCGAAGAACCTCCTGGTAGTAACAAGCCGTCCCAATCCGCGCGTTCGCGCCGGGCTTGGGTCTGGCGTGACGTCCCCGACGCACAGTGGAACGATTGGCGGTGGCAAATGCGCCACCGCATCACGGAACTTGAACAACTCAAGATGGTGATCCGGATGACACCCGAGGAGGAAGAGGGGGTGCGTGCTGCCCTTCGCCGCTTGCGAATGTCCATCACGCCGTATTTTGCGTCTTTGATGGATCCGGAGGACCCAGAGTGCCCTATCCGTCGGCAAGTGGTCCCCACAGCGAAGGAACTCGAGTTCAGCGAGGCCGATATGAGCGACCCGCTGAGCGAAGACGCACAGTCGCCAGTCCCAGGGCTGGTGCACCGCTATCCTGACCGGGTGTTAATTTTGGTCACCGATCAGTGTGCGTCTTACTGCCGGCACTGCACGCGACGTCGCCTGGTGGGAGTGAAGACAGAGCGAATGCGGACTGAGCAAATGGACCGCGTCATCGCCTATGTGGCCGGTCACGCCGAAGTACGCGATGTGCTCATCTCCGGGGGCGACCCGTTTATCCTGAGCGAGGACGTGCTGGAATACCTGTTGCGCGGGCTGCGTCGCATCCCCCATGTGGAAATCATCCGCTTGGGGACGCGCACTCCGGTTTTCCTGCCACAGCGCATCACGCCCGAACTCGTGGGCATGCTGCGAAAATATCATCCGCTGTGGGTCAACATCCATTTCAACCATTCTAAGGAGATCACACCAGAAACAGCCGAAGCATGTGCCCGGCTGGCGGATGCAGGCATCCCCTTGGGCAGTCAGACTGTGCTCTTGCGCGGCATCAACGATTGCCCGCATATCATCAAGGACCTGATGCACAATCTGTTGAAAATTCGCGTGCGGCCTTACTACCTGTACCAGTGCGACTTGTCACAGGGGATCGCACACTTCCGCACCTCGGTCAGCAAAGGCATTGACATTATCGAGCACTTGCGCGGTCATACCAGTGGCTTGGCTGTCCCGACGTTCGTTCTGGATGCGCCCGGGGGCGCCGGCAAGGTCCCCATTATGCCACAGTACCTGATCTCGATGTCTGACCGAGCTGCTGTGGTCCGCAACTACGAGGGCGCTATCAGTGCCTACCCGCAACCCGAAGGTTACATTAGCCAGTGTCCTGCGAACTGTCGGGAGTGTGTTGGTAGGGTACAGCAGAGGCTTAGCGTGGCCAGCATGCTCGATGGTCAAGCCGTTCTCAAGCGGCCTCAGCCGGATCAGACAGTAGAGCCAAGCAAAACAGAGGTAACCGAGGCAGGTCAGTTGATAGATTTGCCTGCGCTTGCCGCGGGGGTGCCCACATGCGTGCGCTCCACGTAGCACTGCTTTACAACTTGAAGGAGAATGCACCTCATCAGGAAGGTGCGCCGGAAGATGCACTAGCCGAACTCGACTCCGTCGAGACGGTGCAAGCACTCGAGGCAGCGTTGAGGGCCGGAGGGCACAAGGTTACCCCACTGGAGGGTAACCTTGACCTCTATCCGACGTTGTACAGGATGCGCGGTGAGATTGATCTGGCCTTCAACATTTGCGAGGGACACCGTGGGGAGAGCCGAGAATCCCAGGTGCCTGCCATACTGGAGATGCTTGGCATCCCCTACACGGCTTCTAAGGTGCTGGCCAATGCTCTCTCGCTTGACAAGCCTATGGCCAAGCGCATCTTGAGGGCTTGTGGAGTGCCTACACCCCCGTTCCAGATATTCACCTACGGCACCGAAGAACTGGATCCCGCGCTCTCCTTCCCATTGTTTGTGAAGCCAAGCCGCGAGGGCACGGGCATGGGCATCAGCAGTCGCTCCATAGTGGAGGATGAAACATCTCTGCGAGAGCAGGTGGCGTGGGTGATTCGTACCTATCGCCAGCCTGCTCTGGTGGAAACCTATCTGCCAGGCCGTGAATTGACGGTGGGTCTGCTGGGTAATGCGTTATCACCGGGCACACGGCCGTTATCGGATCTCTACGATGCCAACGGTTTCCACATCTTTCCAATCCTGGAAATTGACTTGACGCCGGTGCCTGAATCACAGCGCGGGCTCTACACCAGTTACGTGAAGTCTAAAATGCCTCTGGCACCTAATTATGTCTGTCCGGCCCGCCTGGAGCCTGCATTGGAACGCGAACTGAAACGATTGGCAGTGGCCGCTTTCAACGCCTTGGGGTGCCTGGATGTGTCGCGGGTGGATTTCCGTCTGGACGCCGAAGGCCGGCCCTATGTGCTCGAGATCAACACTCTGCCTGGACTCAACCCAGAGATCAGTGATTTGTGCATCATGGCCCGCGCCGAAGGGATGGCCTATCACATTCTGATAAACGAGATCGTAAATCTGGCTGCTGTGCGCTATGGACTGGATGTAGGCCCGTCTGGTCCTGTTGGCTGCAAGGAGGAAATGTACAGTGAGGCCGGCCGAGCCTAAGCGGGTCGTTGTCCTTTATAACGAAACGGAAGAACTGAACAAGGGCGAGCCGCAGGATCTCATCGCCGACCGAGGTGTCATTGCCTGCGCTCATGCGGTTGCCGAGGCCTTAGAAAGCAAAGGCTTCGGGGTCCGTTTAGTCACAACCTCGCTGGACCTCCTCGCCGACCTGGCCCCATATCCACCCTCTGAATACGTTGTGTTCAACTTGGCGGAGGGGCTAAATGGGCGTTTCTTCGAGGAAGCGCGAGTGGCCTTGACATTAGAGGCTATGGGTTACTGTTTTACTGGTGCCGATGGGTACACATTGGCCACAGCCGCCAACAAAGCGCGAACCAAAACCTTGCTGGAACGAGCAGGTGTCCCAACCCCTCCCTGGCAACTTTTTCGCAGCGCCGATGAAGTGCCTCTGCAGCCAATGTATAACTTGCCTTTCCCCCTCATCGTCAAGCCTGTATCCGAAGATGCCAGCCTTGGCATTGGACCTGACGCTATCGTTTGCGATCTAGAATCGCTGCGTCGCCGCGTAACTTATATCAATACCCGTTACCGTCAAGCAGCGCTGGCCGAATCGTTCATAGATGGGCGAGAGTTCAACGTCTCTTTGTGGGGCAACCCTGTAGAAGCGTTGCCGTTGGCAGAACTCGACTTCAGTGCCTTCCCGAATCCGCTGGAGCGCATTGTCTCGTTCGCGGCGAAGTGGTTGGATGGGTCGTTCGAATACGAGCACACCCCTGTGATTTGCCCCGCCAAAGTGGACCCAAGACTAGGACACACTATTGCGGAAACCGCGCGTGCGGCCTATGAGGCGTTAGGCTGCAAAGGGTATGGGCGGGTGGATATGCGAGTGGCAGGTGGGATGCCCTACGTACTCGAAATCAACCCCAACCCGGATATTTCGCCGGACGCAGGCTTCTTCCGCGCCGCCCGTGCAGGTGGCTATGAGTATGCCGGGATGATCACGCGTATTTTGACTACGGCCCTGCAAGATGAACCTCATCGCCCTGCGTTTGGAACTATACCCCTGGTGTCGCCGCAGCATCATGCCTACGATCACATCCGCTAAACGCGAGGACAGCGATCGCATTCTCTCCATCGCCACAGAGGTGGGAGTCTTCTCACCCACTGAAATCGCCACGGTAGGCGAACTGTTACAGGATTCCCTGACCAAGTCCGATGGCGGCGGATACACATTCCTGGTCTATCGCGACGAGGCGGGACAGGTGCTCGGTTTTACCGTCTATGGCCCGCATCCGCTGACTGCGGGCACCTACGATTTGTACTGGTTGTGTGTGTCCACAAGTGCACAGGGGCATGGGGTTGGGACGGCACTCCTGCGGCGAGTGGAGGAGGATCTTCAGGCCTTGGGTGGTCGATTGCTCATCGCCGAAACGTCCAGCACTCCGGGGTATGGCCCTGCACGGCGTTTTTATGAGCGACATGGCTTCGCCCGTGAAGCGGTGATCCGCGATTTTTATGCCCCCGGTGACAGTCTGGTTATTTACACAAAGCACATCCAATGAATTCAGTTCTAGTGCGATCATTTGGGAGGGGCTGCCTGATATGGAGCAGCCCCTTTGTGTTGCCTTAGATAACCAGGGTTAGAGTTTGGCGGAAGTTCCAAATAGGAGTATAATTTATGTAATCACGAGAAAAGAAACGCCTCAGTGCGTTTTTGAAAGTTTTCGCTGGAGGAGTAGTGGCGATGGAAAGAGAGACAGGGACCTGGACTGTTAAAACTGGGTTAGCACAAATGCTGAAGGGCGGGGTGATCATGGATGTGGTAACGCCTGAACACGCCCGCATTGCTGAGGATGCCGGAGCCTGCGCGGTCATGGCGTTAGAACGCGTTCCAGCCGACATCCGTGCCCATGGTGGTGTGGCTCGGATGAGTGACCCCGAGTTGATCCTGCAAATCATGGACGCGGTGACCATCCCGGTAATGGCGAAGTGTCGCATTGGACACTTTGTTGAGGCCCAGGTACTGGAAGCGTTGGGTGTGGACTTCATTGACGAAAGCGAAGTGCTCACCCCGGCTGACGAAGAGCACCACATTAACAAGCATTTGTTCAAAGTGCCTTTCGTCTGCGGATGCCGTAACCTTGGCGAAGCATTACGGCGAATCGGCGAAGGCGCGGCCATGATCCGTACCAAAGGCGAAGCCGGCACAGGCAATGTAGTGGAAGCCGTGCGCCATGCCCGAGCCGTCTTGGGCGAGATCCGGCGCTTGCAGGGCATGGCCCCTGAGGAACTGATGGCTGCGGCCAAGGAGATGGGTGCACCATACGACCTAGTAGTGCAGGTGGCGAAGGAGGGCAAATTGCCGGTCGTGAACTTCGCCGCGGGAGGCATCGCCACGCCTGCTGATGCTGCTCTGATGATGCAATTGGGGATGGACGGTGTTTTCGTTGGCTCCGGCATTTTCAAGTCGGCAAACCCGGCACGGCGGGCCCGCGCGATCGTGGAGGCCGTTACCCATTACAATGATCCCGCTATCATCGCCGAGGTTTCCAAAGGGCTGGGAGAGGCTATGCCCGGGCTGGAAATCTCGGCCATACCGGAACCAGAGCGGCTTGCAGTGCGTGGCTGGTAGCCAAGTACTATTTTAAAGGGGATAAGAATTGACTACCATTGGTGTGCTCGCCCTTCAGGGGGCCTTTGTGGAACACGAAAAAATGTTGCGCCGATTGGGAGTGGAAACGCGACAGGTGCGGCTCCCGGCGCAACTAAGGGGGCTGGATGGCCTAATTATCCCTGGTGGAGAGAGTACCACTATTGGCCGGCTTGCCACAACCTATGACTTGATCGACCCGCTACGCCATTTGGCAGAAGAAGGTTTTCCCGTGTGGGGCACGTGCGCGGGTATGATCTTACTCGCTCGGGACATCGGTCGTCGCCAGCCGCTTATTGGCGTAATGGATATGCGAGTGGAACGAAACGCTTTCGGGCGACAGGTTGACAGTTTTGAAACCGACTTGGTTGTCCCTGCGCTGGACAGCGTGGCAAGTGCAGCGGAAAGAGGGCTTCCTTTCCACGCCATCTTTATCCGCGCGCCCTCCATCCTAAGCGTGGGGAAGGATGTACAAATCCTGGCGGCCCTGGACGATAATATGATCGTCGCGGCGCAACAGGGAAACCTGCTGGCAACGGCCTTTCATCCCGAACTAGGCGACGATTCGCGTTTCCACCGCTACTTTCTTCGCCTGGTGGAGTGCCGAAAATAGCAGAATCTGATGGGGTGGGTGATTTGATTCGCGCATTTGGGCTGCGTGACTGCCTACTAATCTGGCACTTGGAGCGACAAGGCACTGCTCTGGATCTCAGAAGTGCTTTGCTAGGACGGCGTTCACCGCTGCATGCCGCCATTAGTGCTTTGTTGACTCACAGCGTAAACAGCATCTACACTGGTGTATTGGATGAGGTAGAGGGTGGGCAACATTTTTCCGGTGTCGTGCAGGTTGCCCTACGGCGTGACTTGCCCGAGTGGGACATTGTCTTCCTGGCCCCATCGTTACAGTATTCGGCTGAGGCAGAGAAGATATGGTATCGCCTACTCTTGCATGTGGCCAGAGCCGCGGGAGAACGAGGAGTGCAGCGCGTTTACGCCAAGTTGGTGGAGGACGGCAGGGCTGAGGCAATCTTTCGGAAAGCCGGTTACGTGGTCTATGCGACTGAGAGCGTGTTTTGGCACCCTGGCCCCATCTGCGCCGAGGCTACAGAGCCCTTGTTGCAACCTCGGCGGGCTGCAGATGAATGGGGGATGCAGCAACTCTATCGTCGTACTACGCCGCACATAGTGCAGCAGGCAGAGGAATTTGCATCCCGCGACGGGGGTTTTTCTCTTACTGGTCTGCCCTGGCACACAAGGGACAGGCACTACGTTTACGAACAAAACGGGGAGATCGTGAGCATGCTTTCCCTCGCTAGCACGGGCACCGGGCATTGGTTTCGGTTGACCGTCAGCCCCGAGGTAGCCCATTTAACCGATCGCCTCGTGGGCGATGCCCTGGCTGTCATTGCCGGACTTGGGAGCAGGCCAGTGTACTGCGCGGTGCGAACTTACGATAGCGGTATCCAAGGCCCTTTGCAAGAGCGAGGATTCCGTTTTCTTGCCGATCAGATCTTGATGGTAAAACATGCCGTTGTCCCGGTGCGTGAGCCGGCACGCGTGCTTGCGCCGGGTCTGGACCAACGAACAGGCGTGGTCCCCACTGCAACAGTGCTGCACACCCACGAACAGCAACGGGCCGGCGTGCCACGATGAAGAGTTGTGCCGAATAGTGAACTTACAACGGAGGAGTTTTCGAGAAGCAAATGCAACTTGAGATTACCGATGATCTGGATGCCTTAGTTAAAGTACTTCCGCCAGAGATCGCCGCGGCACTCATTGCGGCGAACAGGGCGGAAGATCTACTCGAGGTGGTGTTGGATCTTGGCCGGGTTCCAGAAGCCCGATTTATTGACAAGGAACTGGCCCTGGGTGAAAAAGAGGTGACACAGGCGGAGATCGACTACGTCGTTTCGCGTATCGGCGATTTCGGGGACGATAATCGCGCTGGCATTGCGCGCACATTGCACCGCATCTCGGCTATTCGCAACCGCGCAGGCCGTATCGTGGGGCTTACTTGTCGCGTGGGTCGCGCTGTCTATGGAACCATTGACATCATTCGCGATATTGTCGAGTCAGGCAAGAGCATCATGCTCCTAGGTCGCCCTGGTGTGGGCAAAACAACGATGCTGCGCGAGGTCGCCCGTGTCTTAGCAGAGAAGAAGCGGGTGATCATAGTGGATACATCCAACGAAATCGGTGGCGACGGTGATATCCCACATCCCGCTATCGGCCGGGCGCGGCGGATGCAAGTGCCTACGCCTGCCTTGCAACATGCGGTTATGATAGAGGCAGTCGAGAACCACATGCCCGAGGTTATCGTCATTGACGAGATTGGGACAGAGTTAGAGGCCGCAGCGGCGCGTACCATCGCTGAGCGCGGCGTGCAGTTAGTGGGCACTGCCCACGGCAATACCCTCGACAACCTGATGATGAATCCGACCCTGTGCGATTTAGTGGGCGGAATCCAAACCGTCACATTGAGCGATGAAGAAGCCCGGCGCCGAGGGACACAGAAATCGGTGTTGGAGCGCAAGGCTCCCCCCACTTTCGATGTGGTCGTGGAAATACAGGACTGGCAACATGTGGCAGTGCGCCATGACGTAGCAGCGGCAGTGGACGCCATTTTGCGCGGGCGCGTCCTGCCTCCAGAGATACGCTACCGTGATGTGAACGGTGAAATCCATATCGAGAAGGCTCCTGTGTCGGCTGCTGTTTCGGGGCGTGAAATGCCCCCATCTGTAACGAGAAAACCAATCGAGCCTGGAAAGCCGGTACGTATCTACCCTTACGGAATCAGCCAGAGCCGGCTGCGCCAGGCCAGCAAGAACCTCAACTTGCCGACCATCATAGTAGACGAACTGAGTCAAGCCGACGCGTTTATGACTCTTAAGAGCTATTATCGCAAACGCCCGCAGATCATCAGCGATGCCGAGCGGCGAGGACTGCCAATTTACGTGTTGCGTAGCAATACAATCACCCAGATGCAAGACTACCTGGCCGATATCTTTGGCGTGGACTCGGAGGTTGACCCAGTCTCCGCAGCCATGAATGAGACCCGGGAAGCAATTGATAGGATATTGAGTGGGGCCCGTAGCTCAGTGGATCTGTCGCCGCAATCGGCCTACGTGCGAAGGCTCCAACATGAAATGGCACGCGAGGCCAATTTGCTCTCCCACAGCAAGGGCAAGGAACCACACCGCCGGGTGCGTATTTACCAAAACAACGGTTAGCATGTTTATCACGTTTGAGGGGCCAGACGGCAGCGGCAAAACCACTCAGATAAAAGCCTTATACAGGCACCTTCGCCGCCGGGGATTCAGGACTATTCTAACCCGCGAGCCGGGTGGGACGAGCATAGGCGACCAGATACGCGCAGTACTCCACGATGTGAAAAACACCGACATGCAACCAAACACCGAGATCTTGCTTTACTCCGCCTCTCGCGCTCAGTTGGTTGGCCAAGTCATTAGACCGGCGCTGGAACGGGGCGATATTGTGCTTTGTGACCGCTATGCGGAATCCACTTTGGCCTATCAGGGCTATGGACACGGCCTGGATCTGAACGTGCTACGCATCATCACCCATTTCGCTACCGGCGGCCTGCGACCGGATCTCATCGTCTACTTGGACATCAGCGCTGAGGAGGGTCTGCGCCGTAAACTGGCTGCATTTGAGGCAGGGAAAGGCGAACTAAATCGCATGGATCAACACGAACTGGATTTCCATCGCCGGGTGCGAGAAGGCTATCTAAAGATGGCGACTGCCGAGCCGGATCGATGGTTGGTAGTGGACGCCTCCCAACCTATACAGGCTGTGCAACGGGTTATACGTGAGAAGGTGGACGCCTTCTTGAGCGGGATAAAGTCAGGTGCGGGGGTTAGAGTGTAGTGGGCGAGAGGAGGCTCTGAAGATGAAACTGATTGTGAGTATTGTGCATAGTGATGATGCAGATGGGCTCATAGCCGCCTTACAAAAATGCGGCTACCGCTCCACGAAAATCAGCACTACTGGCGGATTCCTGCGCGAAGGCAATGCCACTATCCTGATTGGGGTGGACGACGCAGCCGTAGAACCAGTGTTGGGCATTATCAAGGAGAGTTGCCACACCCGCACCCAACTCGTGAACCCCCTGCCCCCGGTTATGGAGCCAGGTGAACTATACATACCCAGCCCCATCGAAGTGCAGGTGGGCGGGGCAACTGTTTTCGTACTGGATATTGAGCGGTGGGAGAAGTTCTAAAACTCGGGAGCGGGTTCGCCTCCCAACCCTGGCATTTCAGACTCTATTTCCTCCGGCGACTGTCCAGCTTCCAGGCGTTCTACCACTTCGTTGAATTCGTCGCCGAGATCTTCGCCCATTTCCGCACTCATGTGCTTCATAAAACGGGCCAGACTCCGAGGGTCATTCTCATCCAAGTCGGTCAGCACGCTGGAATCAGCCAGCGACTCCAGACGGCTCTCCTCGGATCTGAGTGTGGCGACGCGAGAAACCAAACGGGTCAAGTGCCTTCCACCGCAGTGGGGGCAACGTGGTTCTGTGATTTCGGAGAAACTGCGCCAGAAGATGGATACCCGTCGCCGACAGTCGTTACAGCGATACTCGTAGATAGGCACTTGGCACCTCAAACATGAGACAAAGTGCAAAAGAAACCTTAGGGGTATTGTCCTCGGCTACGTAAGAGAGCCTGGAAAAAATTATAGCCGATTTAGTCCACTATATCAAATCGTTAGCAAGCCGATGGGGGATCGTGCATGCGCAGCATAGAACTGGTACACGTTGGCTACGGGGGTATTATCGCAGCCAATCGCGTCTTGGCCGTTCTCAGCCCGGATTCTGCTCCTGTGAAACGCATCATCCGGAACGCCAAAGAAAACGGCATGGCCATTGACATGACCTACGGGCGACGCACTAAGGCTGTCATCGTCCTGGATAGTGGCCACATTGCCCTGGCGGCGCTGCAACCAGAAACGATTGCCGGGCGTCTCCAAGGCTCTCAGGAGAAGGTCTTCAGAGCACCACTTCAGTCCCAGGACGATGAAAGCCTCGGAGAGGAATAAGCATGTCCTGCGAGAAACCAACGCCAGCAGTGGTTGACTTGCGACCTTATGTGGAACGGCCTAATCCGCTCCTGATTGTGCTCTCCGGCCCTTCGGGGGTGGGAAAAGATGCAGTGATCAAGCGGATGAAAGAACTTGGCTATCCATTCCATTTTGTGGTCACCGCCACCACCCGCCCACGAAGGCCACATGAGCGAGACGGTGTGGACTACCATTTCCTTACCAAAGAAGAGTTCGACTCGTTGCTTGAGCGGGGTGAACTTATCGAACACGCTGTTGTTTACGGTAACTACATGGGCGTCCCCAAGCAGGAAATCCGGGAGGGTTTGGATAGTGGCCAGGACGTGGTTATGCGCGTCGATGTGCAGGGGGCTGCAACTATCCGCAGATTGGTGCCCGAGGCTGTCTTCATCTTTCTTATTGCTCCCTCTGAGGAAGCGCTCTTTGCCCGACTTCGATCCCGCAAGACGGAATCACCAGAGGCACTGCAGTTGCGGCTCGCCCTGGCGCGTGAAGAGATGAAACGCTTGTACGAATTCGATTACGTGGTGGTCAATCGAGATGGGGCGTTGGATGCCACGGTGGAAAAAATAATGGCCATTATCACCGCCGAGAAATGCCGAGTGCGTCAGCGGGTAGTGGCACTTTAGAACGGCCAAGGAGGATGTATGTCTTCCCAAAATCCCAATCGTGTTCGCCATTCGGTCATCGCTGGGTCTTGGTATCCTGGCAATGAGCGCGCATTGCGCCAGACGATCGAGCGCTACATACAGGCAGTGCCTCCAACAAAACTGGAGGGGGATCTCATCGGCCTGATTGCCCCTCATGCAGGTTATATGTATTCTGGACAAGTCGCTGCCTACGCCTATAAAGCCCTCGAAAATTTGCATTTCGAACGCGTCGTTATTATCTCGCCTATGCACCGCCTCTACGCCGGCCCCTTCGTAACGACAGACCAGGATTACTATGAGACTCCGCTAGGCTTAGTGAAAGTGGATAGGGAGATGGTAACGCTCATTGACCAGGCCATCGGGGTCCGCCGAGTGGGTGAGGATGACGAGCATTCCCTGGAAATTCAGCTCCCGTTCCTCCAGTACATGCTAGGCGATTTCATGCTGACCCCGTTGATGATGGGTGAGCAGGATTACGAACATTGTCGAGTTCTCGGTGACGCAGTGGGCAAAATCTTCACTGCGAAGAATACGCTTTTGGTTGCCAGCACAGATCTCTCTCATTTCCACAACTATGACACAGCAGTCCGGATGGATAAAATAGTGCTGGACCAGATCGCAAAATACGATCCAGAAGGTTTGGCCAAAGTGTTGGCAATGGGCCAAGCAGAAGCCTGTGGCGGTGGTCCAGTCATTGCTGTGATGATTGCAGCTCGGCACTTAGGAGCCAATCACGCGCAGATCTTAAAGTACGCCAACTCTGGCGATGTAACAGGGGACCGCAGTGGTGTTGTGGGTTACGGGGCTGGTGTGCTTTACCGGATGCTGGCGTCATAGACTGCGAGAATGCCTGAGAAAGCCTAAGGCGCTTACGGATGGTTGATAACAGGCTATACGCTGAAGTTGTAGTCCACACCCCGTTGGGGCGTCGCGTGGTCCGCTCTGCGCCTGTCCCTCAAGCCGAGGATACAGATAACTTACCTCCACCAGCCTCTTTTCATTACTCTATCCCAGATGCCCTTCGGAATGAAATTCTGGTTGGGCACCTCGTTTGGGTGCCATTTGGTTCCCGTCAACTGCAGGGTGTAGTGTTGTCGCTCTCCGACACGTCTCCTGTAGCCGAAACGCGCGATATTTTAGCCCTCCTGGATCCTCAACCTGTTCTCACCCCGTACCAGATCGCCTTGGCGCGTTGGATCAGCGAGTATTACATGGCTCCACTACACTTAGCGATTTGGAACATGCTACCACCGGGCATTGGCTATCGTGAGAGCGTGATATTAACCTTAGCAGAAAGCGTGCCAGACCCAACCCGGCTTTCGCCTATGCAGCAGAAGGTTGTAGATCTCCTGCGTTCACGCGGCTCGCTGAACACGCGTCAACTCAGCCGGTTTCTGCGCGATGAGGATTGGCGCAGTGCTGTGGAAGGATTGGTCCGTCAAGGTGTCCTTCGCAGATCGCGAGAAATCCAGGGTCCACGCGCTAGGCCGCGGCAAGAAGAAGTAATACGTCTGACAGCAGCGGGTCGGGATTTTTCTCTAGATGATTTGCGAGGGGCGAAACAGCGTGTCCTGCTCGACTACCTGCAAGGCCGAATGCAGGGTGATTGGGTCCCGGTGGCAGCAGTGCTTACTGAGACTGGCACAACTCGCGCTCAACTGCGTGGTCTGTTGGAGCGGGGGTTGATCGAGTGGCGATCACAGGAGGTGCGTGCTGCCTTGCAGGTGGGCTGCGAGTTCGCCCCCACCGCCCCGCCCCGCTTCACCCCTGAGCAGGAGATGGCCTGGCGGGAGATCGCTGGGGCACTGGAAGCACAGAGACATCGGGTCTTCCTTCTCCATGGAGTCACCGGCAGTGGCAAGACGGAAATTTACCTTCGTGCTGTGGGAGAAGTGTTGGCTAGGGGGTTAGGAGCCATCGTCCTGGTGCCTGAGATTGCGTTGACTCCCCAGACTATCCGGCGCTTCACAGCCCGTTTTCCCGGCCATGTAGCGACTTTGCACAGCAATTTGACCGTTCACGAGCGTTACAGCCAGTGGTTGCGGGTACGTAGTGGAGAGGCCAGCGTTGTGGTGGGCTCAAGATCAGCGGTCTTCGCACCAGTCGCCAATCTCGGTCTCATTGTGGTGGATGAGGAACATGAATGGTCTTATAAGCAAGACCAGACTCCATACTATCACGCCCGCGATGTCGCCATCCAACTTGGCAGGATAGCCAATGTTCCAGTCATTCTCGGGAGCGCCACACCCGACGTAGGATCTTATTACCGCGCTGTGCAGGGTGAATACACCCTGCTCGAATTACCACAGCGCATACTGGGACATCGCCGCCAACTGGAAAAGCAGGCTGACCAGCGCCATATCTCGGCTCCTTTTCCTGAACGGATTGGAGGAGATGATGAGGGTATTCGCTATATGGAGTTGCCGCCAGTTTTGGTAGTGGACTTGCGCCAAGAACTTCGTGCGGGGAACCGCGGTATCTTCAGCCGAGCGTTGCAGAAGGCCATGAGCGAAGCCCTGAGTGCGGGCGAGCAGGTCATTCTCTTCCTCAACCGCCGGGGGGCCGCTACCTTCGTTATGTGTCGGGACTGTGGTCACGTGCTACGTTGCCCTCGCTGCAACGTTTCCCTCACTTATCATGGCGAGGGCCATAATCTCATCTGCCATCACTGCAATTACCGGCTGCCGATGCCCGATGCTTGTCCGCAGTGTATGAGCGCGCGGATCAAGTTCTTTGGCATAGGGACGCAGAAGGTGCAAGAGGTAACAGAAGCAACTTTTCCAGGAGTGCGGACCTTACGCTGGGATCGGGACGTGACCGGAGCGGCAGGCTCTCATGAGCGCATCCTCGAAAAGTTCATCAACCATGAGGCCGACGTACTCATCGGCACACAGATGATTGCCAAGGGGTTGGATTTGCCGCTGGTTACGTTAGTTGGTGTGGTTAGTGCCGATACTGCCCTCCATCTACCTGATTTCCGCGCCATTGAACGCACATTTCAGATTCTCACCCAGGTTGCTGGGCGTGCTGGGCGTAGTGTATTGGGCGGCAAAGTGATCATCCAAACGTATAACCCGCAACATTACTGTATCCAGGCCGCAAGTCGCCATGACTATAAAGCCTTTTACCAACAGGAGATGGCGTGCCGCCGCGAACTATGGTATCCTCCTTTCAGTCAACTAGTGAGGCTTGTCTATGTGCATCGTAGCGCCAGAGCCTGCCGCGAGGAGGCCAAGCGGATGCATCGCATTTTGCTCCACAAAATCAAGCGCCTGGGGTTGCCGGAGACGGATCTGGTTGGCCCTGCGCCCTGTTTCCTGACCCGATTGCGTGGCCGCTATCGCTGGCAGATCGTGGTATGCAGCAAAGATCCCCACGCGCTCTTGTCTGGTGTACCACTGCCTCTGGGCTGGCGTGTGGACGTCGACCCGGTGAGCCTGCTATGACGGAGAGCACGCAACCGCGCTTCGTGGCTGATGCCATGTTAGGCACCCTTGCCAAATGGCTCCGCATTCTCGGTTACGATACACTTTACGATCCTCGCGCGGATGACAATGAACTGGTACGTCTGGCTCGGGCAGAGGATCGACTGCTCCTGACCCGGGATGTAAGCCTAGCCCGGCGACGCGGCGTGCGTACCCTCTTCATTACCAGCGAAGATCTGGAAGACCAACTCCGCCAAGTCTGCAGAGAGGCGCGTCTCAACACCAATAGCCCTTTCTCTCGTTGTCCTGTTTGCAACACACCCCTTGAAGATGTGCCACGAGGCGAAGCATGGGGGCAAGTGCCGCCCTATGTTTTTCAATCGCATGAGCGCTTTGCCCTATGTCCGCAATGCAATCAATTCTATTGGCAGGGCACCCATTGGGATAATATGCGTGCCCGCTTGCGCCGCCTAGAGGATTTCGGTTGAATTTGTCCACCTATTAATGGTATAATATTTTTGGTACGAATATCCGGAAGAGCACATTGCAAGGAGGGCGAACGCTGGATTCAGAACAACTGGCCAGGCTGATTGTGGATGCAATTGCGAGCAAACTCGGCTCGGATATCCTGCTACTGGACATCCGCGACATTTCGATCATTGCTGACTACTTCGTCATCTGTTCCGGTGAATCTGAGCGACAGCTCCACGCTATTTTCGAAGAACTCTGTTACGGCTTAGAGGACCGGGAGGGGATTTCTGTGTTGAGCACGGAGGGGACTGAATCCTCGGGATGGATTTTGATGGACTACGGTGCAGTGATCGTGCATATTTTCTCGCCTGAACGCCGCCGTTATTACAATTTGGAACGCTTGTGGCGCGATGGAAAAACCGTAGTCCGCCTACAATAAGCCCATTATATCCACAAGCCCCACAATGAAAAGTGTGGGGCTCCATAGTACTCATCTATTCGAATATCCAGCGGTCGTTGGCCCTAGACCAAGTATATATCTCTTCTGACGAGAAGAACAGCCCGATTTCGAAGGCTGCTGTCTCAGGCCCGTCGGACCCGTGTACGATATTGCGCCCGATTTCCAGGCCGAAGTCGGCACGAATGGTGCCCGGTGTGGCTTCGGCTGGATTAGTTGCTCCCATGGTGCGCCGGACGATCTCGATGGCATCATTACCCTCTACCACCATCACCACAATAGGGCTGGAGGTAATGTAATTCAGGAGACCCTCGTAAAAGGGTTTACCTTTGTGCACGCCGTAGAGTCGACTGGCTAGTTCTCGGCTGAGATGCAGCATTTTGAGGGCCACGATTTTCAGGCCACGCCGCTCCAGCCGCTTTACCACCTCTCCGATAAGGCCGCGCTGTACACCATCAGGTTTGACAATCACCAATGTTCGTTCCATACGGTCTCCTGATCTATCTCCATGGGACATAATTTGAGGAGGGTGCGGGTGCGAAATGCCCCAGCCCGTTTCCTTCCGTGGTGATACTCAATCTACTCGCGCCTGTAACCACCGATAGAGATCGAGTGCCCGCTGCAGTTGCCCAGCCCGTGCATAAACATCGGCCAGCAGCTCTTTCACTTCCAGATCCTCGGGATGTGCCTCGGATAGCGCCTCTAGATCGGCAATGACTGCATCCATTTGGCCTGAGGTAGGATAAGCCACGCTCCTATATTCGGCCAGGGCGTCGGATAACCGACCTTCATCACGGTAGAAGCGAGCCAAGGCCAATCTAGTCTCGTTGTCCTTGGGATTCTCCTGGAGTTTCAACAGGTAGATATCTGCCAGTGAGGGTGGGGCTTCCTCTTCAATAGGCTCAGTGATCATTGGTGTAACGGCCTCCATTTTATCCTTGGGCTCTTCAACAACTGGCTCAGCGGCAGTGACTTCGGTCAAGGGGAGTTCTGGGCCTGGGGTCGGGGGTGCCGCCGCTTCGGCCTGGATCCCAAGAGGTGGAGATGGTTGGGGCACTGGTTCTTTCCACTCCAGCCGCGGGATCTCAATCTCGGTAAGGGGAAGCGGTGATTGTTTGCCAAACAGGGCATTTGCCATGCGGTTCTCCGGATCCAGGGGGTGGGCCCGTGCCAACACCGCCTGCGCGGCCGTGAATTCGCCCTTGCTGTGTAGGATCTCGCCTAAAATAAGCAATGCTTTCAGGCAAAGAGGGTGCTTCTCCAAAATGTCCCGGCATAAATCCGCTGCCCGTTCCCGTGCGTTGTCACGCCATAATGCTTCAGCCAACATCACTTGTAGATCCAAGCGGTCGGGCTCTTGTTCAACGAGATCCTGGAGTTCCCTCAGTGCGGATTGGTATTGCTCGCTCAGCATATACCGCCTGGCCAGTGCAGCCCGGTTCAATTTTATCTTTGGGGGAGCCTGTCCATCGCGCTGCTCCAGCAGGCGGCGAAGTTCGTCCCGGATTTCTGGTGTGTTAGGAGCCAGTTCGAAAGCCCGCTCCATCTGGGAGACTGCTTCATGAATATCGCCTTGCGCTTCGTAACTATGGGCAAGTCCTACGTAAGCAAAAGCGTATTCTGGATCACTGAGGAGCAGGCGGCGGAAGATCTCTGTGGCGGCTCGGAAATCTCTGGCCTGAAGATAGGCTTCGCCCATCACGCGATAGGTCTCAATGTGCTTGGGGTAGCGTTGGAGGATGTGGCGGCAGATCGCAATGGCTTGGGCGTGCGCACCAGTCCGCGCCAATTCGCGGGCTTCATTGCAGTAAGAGTGCAGTGGTACCCTGGGCATTGGCCGCTCCTTTTTTCTTATGACTTGCAAAGACATCAAGGGCTATGATCCGGCAATGCAGGCCGCATTCGAACACTTCTATTATGCATTGATTTCAGCGAGATGTCAACACTACGCCACCCTGTCCTTCGAATCGCAGAACCGTTTTTGGATTACCCCCGGATGGCTGAGATCTTACCGATGGTTGCGATGCACTATGGTCGCGGAATTGGAATATCGAACCCTCACCAATGCCCCTGAGCCCATACTTGCACCGAAGCCAATAAGCGTATATAATAATTGGAGAACCGAAAAACACTTCACTGGCGAGGGTATCTGATTTTTACACGCATCTCTCCTGGCTTATGCTCATCATTTCTTCTGCTGGTCTGCGAGGGAGAAGGTAAAGATGGCACTGGAGTTGAAACCCGGCATGAGAGTGAAGGTCAAACCAGGGAGGCCTTTTGCGGGCCGCGAAGCCGAGATCCTGGAAATAGGGGCCTCCAGGATCACAGTGAGATTATTGCCAGATGGGATGGAAGTCCGCATGCTACTCTACGACGTGGAAGCAGTGGAAGCATTAGAGAAAAAGTCGCAGTAGCCACAAGCATCATTCCACAATTCCGGGCAGTTTTGTTGCATCTGGGCAACCGGCCTGGTTTCTTAATGCCTCAATGATAGGCTGGTTTGCCCCAGGAAATGCAAATGCCTCTAACTCTTCCACCCGAATCCATTTCCACTCCGCGCACCCGATACATTGGGGTGTGCCGCTGAGATACTGACAATGGAATGCATCTAACGTGATGGAAAAGTGAGTGTATGCATGCTTTGTAGTTAGAAGGTGCTGCCTCACTATTACTTCGATGCCCAGTTCCTCCCGCACCTCGCGTGATAGTGCCTCTTCGGGCGTCTCACCAGGTTCCAATTTGCCGCCTGGAAATTCCCACAAACTCCCTAATAACCCCTTGGGTGGGCGGCGATCAATCAATATCTGGTCACCTTTCCAGATCACGCCGGCCACAATATCATAGTGGGGCAGTTTCCTGCGTTTACGGCGTAGTGGCACTTCACCCTGCATATTCATTGCTCGTGCACGACAAATGTCAGCCAATGGGCACCCTTCGCAGCGCGGGGTAGTCGGCGAGCAGATCATGGCACCTAGATCCATAAGTGCCTGGTTGAAGTCACCCGCTCTTCCCAGTGGCAAAAGGGACTGGGCTAATGTAGTCAATCGCCTTTGCGTTGCCGGAAGCGCAGTGTCCTCTTGGATGAGGAACACTCGACATAACACCCGTCTCGCATTCCCATCCACAGCAGATACGTTCTGGCCAAAAGCGATGCTAAGTATGGACCCAGCGATATAACCGCCAATGCCCGGCAAAGCGATCCACGTCTCCCGGTCTGCTGGAAATTGCCCGTCATACTCGGCGACGAGTTGCTGTGCCGCTAAGTGTAAATTCCGCGCTCGGGCATAGTATCCCAGTCCTTCCCAGTATTTCAAGACATCATCCAACGACGCGCTGGCGAGAGCGTGCACATCCGGGAAACGAGCCAGGAAGCGTTTGTAGTAGGGGATAACGGTCCTCACCTTCGTTTGCGTCAGCATGACTTCGGCTAACCATATGTGGTAGGGATCACGGGTATGCCGCCAAGGAAGATCTCGGGAATGGGTCTCATACCACGCCAGAAGCCTGGCTGCGAAATCGTCATTCATTTTGGATTCCTTGCGTGTCCTGGCTTTGCCACCAGCAATGGGCATCTGTGCAAAGGCTTCGGGCCAGGGTTTGTGAAACCATCAACTTGCCCGCAGACGCTTCTTCAGGGCTGTGATGTTGTCCACAGGACTGGGATGTACGCCGTATAACATTGCCAGATAGTAACTCACGTAATCACCGAAATAGATCGTAGAGAGGATTTGAGCCAATATGCTCTTGCCTCGTGCTTTGAGGGAGACACATGGCACCCCGAATTCCGCTAGCATTTCTTGAGTGACCTGAAGACGAACTTGATTCCTGGGGGAGAACAGGTCGGAGGCGAACCCGATCACGATGAATTTATCCTGCACCCAATCCGGCCCTCTATACCCAGCCACCGAGTTATGATTAAGTTCTGGGATCACTTCGAAGAAACTCCACGATTTCGCATTTTCATTCAGTTGGCCTTTCCAGCGCCGTGCGGCAGCAGTCAGGTGTTCCGCCCCGTAGATAATCGGCACTCGTCCATGTAATTTCAGAGCCAGTTGTTTGGCGGGGTTCGCAGCCGTAGGCACACTCGCATCGATCTTGCTTTGTAGCGCCTCCATCTCCGCCACTGCATCCGCGAAGTCAGTACCGGGGTCAGGGATCAACTCGGACTTATGCAGGATGCTCAATAGCGGGATGACGAAGTAGCCCAAAGCCGCGCGCGGTTGGGAAACGTATCGGATGGGCCACAGTGGAATGCCCAGGTCTACGGCCCGCTTCGATAAAGCGCCTCCTCCTGAGATCACTGCCACCATGGATTGGCGGGCCAGAGCATCTTCGAATGCACATAAAGTCTCCTCAGTATCTCCAGAGTAACTGCAGGCGATGGCTAGTGTTTGCTGATCTACGAAGGCCGGTAGGGTGTAATCGCGGTTGACGAGCACGGGCACGGGGCAGCAGTTGCGCACGGCATCGCTCAGGACGGAACCGCCTATGGCAGAGCCACCCATACCCAAGACTACTACGTCCTTAGGATAGCGGTAGCGTGGGGGCAGGGCGAATTCTGCACTGTACGCCCAGGCATCCCGACATTGCTGGGGTAATTCGCGGATGCAGCGTAGCATATCCTCGGGATCCAGGCGGCGGAAAGCATCGGCATCATCTAAATCGGTGACCATCTCTCACTCCCTCCCACGACCGTGTTTTTCTATCAGACCCATTTCCAATGCCATCCGGTAGATGCGCTGACGAGGCCAACCGGAAAGGGAAGCAACCTCTTTTGCCACCGTGAGCGCAGACTCACCGTGAATAAGAAGACCCGCGATCGCCTGGCGCACTCCCTCCTCGGTCCATTTCTCTCCCTCTGGTGCACCGGCAA
Organism: Chloroflexota bacterium; assembly: GCA_014360825.1. Taxonomy (NCBI): domain Bacteria; kingdom Bacillati; phylum Chloroflexota; species Chloroflexota bacterium. Next base: position 111,637 of record JACIWT010000009.1, read on the forward strand.
TGACGAATGTGAATTCTCCCCTGGGAGCCTCGTTCTGAAAATGCGCGATATGGCTGCTCACCGGACCCCGCCGAACCTCCTCGTGAATTTTGGTGAGTTCGCGGCCCACCGCCATGGTGCGGTCACCGAGCACAGTTAACACATCGGTCAGGCTGTCCAACAGACGGTGGGGAGCCTCAAAGGCCACTAAGGTATAGGGTTCATAGCGCACGGAGGCAAGTAAGCGCTGCCGATCAACGCGTTTACGAGGCAGGAAACCCAGGTAGATAAAGCGGTCGGCTGGAAGACCGGAGACGGCGAGGGCAGTGATCAGCGCAGAAGGGCCAGGGACGGGGACCACTGGGAAGCCGCTATCCAGAGCAGCGCGTATTAAACGGTAGCCTGGGTCGGATATGCCGGGCATCCCTGCCTCGGAGACCAAGGCCAGATTCTTATCGGCCAGTGCATGTATGATCTCATCCAGTCGACGCAATTCATTATGCTCGAAGAAACTCAACATGGGCGTGTGGATGTCGTACCGCGCCAATAACTTGGCAGTGGTTCGAGTATCCTCGGCGACGATCAGGTCTGCTTCACGCAAAACGCGCAATGCACGCAAAGTGATGTCTTCCAGATTACCGATGGGTGTGGCTACCACAAACAAAGTCCCCATGCTTTCTCCTGGCGCGGACGTGGCTTACGCCATCTATCCTGGCGTGCCATCGAGGCTCGCGGTGAGAATTATAATAGAGGGCATCTTTCCAGCCAAGTGGCAAGTGGAGCCTATCAAGAAGCGCAGCCAGGTTGGGGATGAGGTCACGGTATACCCCCTGCACAAGCGCCTGCGTCGCTTGTTGCTCACCTGGATCAGCAGTATAATTTGTAAAAGTCTGGGAGGAGCCACATGCGTTTGCTCAGGGAGCGGATTGAGAGCGAAGGCAAGAATCTCGGACAAGGTATCCTGAAAGTAGACAGTTTCATCAACCATCAGGTGGACGCCAGCCTGATGATGCACGCCGGGCGTGAGATAGCCCTGCGCTTTCGGACAGCGAGGGTAACAAAGGTGCTAACGGCGGAGATCTCTGGCATTGCCCCGGCCTTTACCACGGCCTTGGCACTGAATGTGCCCCTTGTTTACGCCCGTAAAAGTAAGCCCATTACTATGCCGGCCGAGGTCTATGAGGAGAGTGCCCCCTCACACACAAAAGGCGTTTTTGTCAGACTTATGGTTTCTCCTGAAGTACTTGGCTCGGGTGACCGCGTGCTCATCGTAGACGATTTCCTGGCCACAGGCCAGACTATTGCCGCGTTGGCCCGCCTCGTACAGAAAAGCGGGGCACAACTGGTGGGCATCGGCACGGTCATTGAGAAGACTTTCGAGAAGGGCCGGGAGTTATTGGCCCCGCTGGGGGTGCCTATCGAATCACTCGTAGTGATCACCAACATGGATGACGGGCGCATCGTCTTCGAAGAACAACATTATTGATGGGGTGGAATAGGCGGTGGCGAGCAAAACGCCTGTCGAGGAGACCATCGTCATTCTAGACTTTGGGTCCCAATATACGCAACTCATTGCCCGCCGGGTACGCGAGTGCGGCGTGTTCAGTTGTTTGGCGCGCTATGACGCCTCGGAGGCAGACATCCGTGCTCTGCGGCCAAAGGGCATCATACTCTCCGGGGGGCCAGCCAGTGTCTATGATGAGAACGCGCCAAGACTCCCCGACTATGTGGAGTGTCTGGGTATACCGGTGCTGGGCATCTGCTACGGGATGCAATTGATGGCTTACCATTGGGGCGGCAGGGTGGAGAGCGCAGAATATCGCGAATATGGTTTGTCCCAGATCGAACTGGAGGTGTGCAATCCGCTTTTCCGTAGTTTGCCTCCGACAATGCCCGTTTGGATGAGCCATGGCGACAAAGTGACTGCGTTGCCGCCAGGTTTCTTGGCCTTAGCCCACACGCCCAATTCCCCGATCGCTGTCATGGGAAACTTGGAGCGAGGCTTCTACGGACTCCAATTCCATCCCGAGGTGGCGCACACACCGCGTGGCGTGGACATCGTACGAAACTTTTTGTATGAGGTCTGCGGATGCACCGGCAAATGGAAACCGGCCTCATTTGTGCAGGAGACGATAGCCGCCATCCGCGCACAGGTAGGCGAGGGGCATGCCATTTGCGCGCTCTCAGGAGGCGTGGACTCGGCAGTCGCAGCGACACTAGTACATCGCGCCATCGGAGACCAACTCACTTGCGTCTTTGTGAATCACGGGCTTCTGCGAGCCAATGAAGCCGAGCAGATCCTCGCGCTCGCTAGCGACCATCTGAACTTGCGGGTGCGTTATGTAGATGCAACTGATCGCTTCCTCGGTGCCCTACGCGGCATCACCGACCCGGAGGAAAAGCGGCGCATCATTGGGCGCGAGTTCATTCGAGTTTTCGAGAGTGAAGCCCGCTCGCTGGGCGGAGTGCGCTTCCTGGTGCAAGGGACGCTCTACCCAGATGTAATTGAGAGTAGCGGTGCGCGGACGCAAATGGCTGCTCTTATCAAAACCCATCACAACGTCGGTGGCCTCCCGCCGGATATGGAACTGGAACTCATTGAGCCCCTGCGCTGGCTGTTCAAAGATGAAGTGCGGGCTGTCGGTAAGGAACTCGGCCTGCCAGATGAATTGTTGCATCGCCAACCCTTTCCCGGCCCCGGCCTCGCTGTGCGGATCATTGGCGAGATCACGCCAGAACGCCTGGATACACTGCGCCGCGCCGATGCGATCGTGTGCCAAGAAGTAGCAGCGGCAGGTTTGGCCCAAGATGTATGGCAATATTTCGCCGTACTCACACCAGTCAAGAGTGTTGGTGTGATGGGTGATGCACGGTCCTATGGCAATTTAGTCGCCGTCCGCGCTGTTACCAGTGCGGATGGTATGACCGCCGATTGGGCTCGACTACCTTACGATCTCCTGGGGCGTATTGCCAACCGCATCGTCAATGAGGTACCGGGTGTTAACCGCGTGGTTTATGATATCTCCAGCAAGCCGCCTTCGACTATTGAGTGGGAATGATGATCAAGATAGTTCACTTTTCTGACCTGCATCTGGGGGTGGAGAATTACGGCCATATCAACCCAGTGACGGGCTTGCATACAAGGCTGGAGGATTTTCTGCGCGCCTTCGATGCCGTAGTCGAATACGCGCTGGACAAAGACGTGGATTTGATCCTTTTCACTGGCGACGCCTATAAATCGCGTGACCCCAACCCCACTCATCAGCGAGAGTTTGCCAAACGAATCCAACGTTTGTCGACAGCAGGGATCCCCGTTGTCTTACTGGTGGGCAATCACGATGTGCCCAGTACTGCCGGGCGCGCAAACACTGTGGATATCTTCGCTACTCTGGAGGTCGAGCACGTTTACGTGGCGCGTACAGCGGATACACGGCGTATTGAGACCGCCTCTGGCCCCATTCAGATCGTGACGCTACCCTGGATTGTGCGCAGTCACATCCTGACTCGCGACGAGCACCGAAACCGCACCCTGCAGGAAGTCAACCTGGCCATTATTGAGAGGGTGGAGAATATTCTGAATCAACAGGTCGAGAAATTAGACCCCAATATACCCGCGGTGCTCGCTGCCCATGTCTCCGTCCAAGGCGCGGTGTTCGGCTCAGAGGCAAGTGTAATGCTAGGACAAGATGTTGTCCTACCGCCTAGCATGGTGAACAACCCCGCTTTTGATTATGTGGCTTTAGGTCATCTGCACCGGCACCAGGTTATTAACGAAGCCCAGCCACTGGTAGTCTACGCAGGCAGCATTGAACGCATTGACTTCGGTGAGGAAAGGGAACAAAAAGGATTTGTGGTCGTCCATTTGGAACGCGGACAGGCGAAGTATGAGTTTATAACTACTCCAACAAGGCCTTTTGTAACCATCGAAGCGCACGCTCGCAGCGAAGATCCTACCACGGAGGTGTTGGAGGCTATTCGCGCGAAGCCTATCGAAAACGCCATTGTTCGTCTAATTATTCACCTTTCCGTAGAGAAAGAGCCCTCCTTGCGCGAAAATGATGTAAGACGCGCACTCACTCCAGCCCACCACATCGCGGCCATTATTAAAGACGTGAGGCGGCCAGTACGTCTGCGCCTGGGTAGTGGGGGCACAGTAGAGGAGATGACCACGCTGGAGTTATTGCGCCGCTATTTCGAAGCCAAGCAGGTTGATCCAGAGCGATGCAAGGAGTTGTTGAGTTACGCAGCGGAAATCTTGGCCGATGAAGATACTATGTAGGCCTTTTTTCCCAGTGATGTACCTTGTTTATAATACGTAGAGTTTATTTCGATATGTCAGTTCTCATAACCGCCCAGGAGACATGGTGAATGGACCAGACATTGAACACTGAAATAGAATATCTAAATGTGGTCGGAGGTAGGTGGTGCGAATCTGCCGACCCTATCGGCATCTTTGAAGAGGAAGCGCGTGGACGGGGTAACCTCTACGTACTGGTTGAGACCTTTGGGCCATTTCCCGACACCCCGCTTGTCCAGCGGACCATTGTGGAGGCTGCACGGAACGAGTACTTTCGCCGAACCGGCAGCGTCACGGCTGGTCTCCGCGCAGCGGTAAAGGCAGCCAATCAGTCTCTTTTTGAACATAATTTGAATGCCCCGAGGGAAGAACGTGGTATCGCTGGCATCAGCTGTTTGGTCCTGACAGGCGAGGACGCCTACATGGCATTGGCAGGACCATCCCTCATCTGCTTAGCAAGGGAAGGGCGTCTCCAATTTTTCCCGATGGAATCACCGTGGCACCGGGCAGCTAAGTACACTGACGTTGATCCTGCCATCTCTCCGCCCTTAGGTTTACGTCGCGAGATTGAGCCTGACCTCTACCACGTGACCGTTGGCTCCGGCGATGTGATCGTGATGGCCTCCACACCGCTCGTCCGGGTTGCGGAGCCCGAGCAGATCGGGGATGCGGTGGCAGGACGCAGTGCCCAGGTGATCGGGCAGAACCTGGAAGCACTCACCAAGGGAGAAGATCTGTCCGCTTTGATCATCCGAGTTGCTGCCGAGGAGGCTGTTATTGCCCCTCGTGGGGAATATCCCGAGAAATTGGGCGAGGTTCCAGAAGAGGAGATCGCCGTTCCTGGTTGGCGAGAGTCGTTGCAAGGGATAGGGCAGACGATAGAGGGCCTTCTGAAGCGGGCTTCCCGGTTAGCATTCACCTTGTTGAGCCGTACTCTCCCTGATCGGGGGGCCACGGCTGCAGAGCGACGCGGCGTGCGAAAGCCTCTGCCAGAGGCGCGCCCGGCAGGAAGTAATCGGATGTTGCTTTGGATCGCGCTGGCAATCCCGTTACTGGTGGCCTTTCTTTTCTTCGTGAGTCGCATCCAATACGACCGCTCGCGCCAAGCCCACTTGACCAAACTCGTACAGGATGCCCAAGCAGCGATTGAGAGTGCTGACACCGCCACCCAGCGGGATCAAAAAAAAGCCGAACTTGAGAGAGCGGGACAGTTACTCGCCGAGGCAGCCATTATCCAGCCCGATGATCAGACTTTGTTGACCTTGCAACAAGAGCTGCAGGAGCGGCTCGATGTAGTGAACCAGGTTACCCGCCTCCGCTATTTCCTTAAACTGCGAGAGTTTCCTGATGAGGGCCAAATCGCTGGCTATCCTGTGCAAGTGATTGTGCACGCTAATGAGGTTTTTGTGCTGGATACAGGCCTGAACCGTGTTTACAAGTATTTGCTCACAGAACTGGGGGATGCAATTCAAGAACCGCCTGGGCAAGATCCTATACTCTTGCGAGCGGGCGATCAGGTTGGCAACGCCGTCCTAGGTGATTTGGCAGGGATTGTATGGGCGGAGCCAGGAGATGCGAGGGCGGCTGGCAATCTGTTGGTCCTCGACAAAAACGGAAATCTCGTAGAATACGATCCGAGTACAGGATTACATCTCCTTTCACTAGACCGTAGTGTCACGTGGCGGAGAGCGCAGGCCTTAGGCAGTTTCATGGGTAGATTTTACCTATTGGACCCTTTAGACAACCGTATTTTGAGGTTCACCCCCACCGTGGATGGCTATAGCCGGCCGCCAGAATCCTACCTTTCCTCAAATGTCAATATAGACCTAAATGGCGCTGTGGATATGGCAATTGATGGGCACATCTATGTCTTGATCGCCGATGGTCGAATCTACAAATTTCTGTCTGGGGAACTCGAAACCTTCACGCTATCCAATTTAGATGAGCCACTGCAAGACCCATCGGCGATTTTCTCCTCTGCCATGGGAGACGAAGGCTATATTTATGTAGCAGATGCAGGCAACCAGCGTATTGTCCAGTTCACGAAAGAAGGGCGTTTCGTCCGCCAGTTCCGTAGCGATCCCCCGTATTTCCAAGATTTGCGCGATTTGATCGTGGATGAAGCAGAGCGCAAGCTCTACGTGCTTGACGGCCGAGCCCTATACTTGGTGAACATACCTCCTGTGGAAACCGAGTGAGGAGCGGCTTGTAGATGACGTTAGTACTAGGCATAGAAACGTCGTGTGACGAAACGGCTGCTGCTGTAGTGGAAGATGGGCGACTCATACGATCGAACGTGGTCGCTTCTCAGGTAGACCTTCACCGCCGCTACGGAGGGGTATTCCCTGAAGTTGCCGCGCGCCAACACATATTGTCTATTGTGCCCATCGTACAGGATGCGCTCGAGGGCGCCAAGTGTTCCTGGACCGACTTGGATGCCGTCGCCGTAACTTATGGACCCGGTTTGGTAGGCTCTCTGCTCGTTGGTGTGAATTTGGGGAAGGCAGTCGCCTGGGCCCACCGGTTGCCCTTGATCGGGATCAATCATTTGGAAGCGCATGTCTATGCGAACTGGTTGGCTCCCTTGCCAGAGGACGCAAGCGAGTCAACGAGCCTGCCCCCAGAACCTCGGTTTCCCTTCCTGTGTCTGATCGTATCCGGTGGGCATTCTGATCTGGTGCTCGTCTCTGGGCATGGCGATTACCGGTTATTGGGTCGAACGTTGGACGACGCGGCCGGTGAGGCGTTCGACAAAGTAGCGCGTTTGCTCGGCCTGGGCTACCCTGGCGGTCCTGCTATCCAGGAGGCGGCCCGAAGCGGCAACCCTCGCATGTTCGATCTACCCCGTGCTTGGCTCAAGGGCAGTTACGATTTCAGCTTCAGCGGGTTGAAGACCGCGGTGCTGCTGATTATCCAGGGATACGAGGGGTTGGGCCAGAAGCCGCTCAAACAGCGGTCACGGCAAACCGGATCGAGTGCAGGGCCACAGGAGTCTTCTTTGCCAGTCGCCGATTTAGCAGCGAGTTTCCAAGCCGCTGTGGTAGAGGTGTTGGTGACCAAAGTGGTTCAGGCAGCACAGGAGTTCCGCGTACGTCACGTTCTTTTGGCTGGTGGTGTGGCCAGCAATGAGCACTTACGCCGCGAGATGTCAGCGCAACTTAAGATCCCGGTCTCTTTCCCGCCGCCATCTCTGTGTGTGGACAATGCGGCGATGGTAGCCTCTGCAGGCTATTTCCGGTTCATGGCCGGTGAACGCGCCGGTTGGGACCTGGATGTAGCACCGAATCTGCGCCTGGCATATTGATAGGCGGGTCACGGTTAGAGAGGAATCAGTTTGAGGGTGAAGATGCGGTCGGAATTGCGCAAATTGCCATCAGTTGATCATCTATTAGGGCATGAGAGCATCCGCCTTGCCGAGGCGGAGAGTGGTCATGCTTTGACTCTGGCAGCCGCGCGGGAGGTACTTGATGAAGCCAGGCGCGATATCACAAGCGGAGGTTCCTGCCCACCCATAGACGAACTGGTGTCACGGGTGTTGGCCCGCCTCGCTGCATTGCAGCGTCCTACCCTCCGGCCAGTCATCAATGCTACGGGTGTTATTGTGCACACGAATCTTGGTCGAGCCCCTCTCAGCCGTGCTGCCATACAGGCTATGGTAGAGGCTGCTGCCTATTCTAACCTGGAGTTTGATCTGGAGGCCGGGGAGCGTGGCTCGCGTTACGTTCATGCTGAGGAGTTGCTGGTGGCGCTCACTGGAGCTGAAGCGGCGCTCCTGGTCAACAACGATGCTGCAGCGGTACTCCTTGTCTTGACCACAGTCGCGCGCGGACGCGAGGTCGTCATCTCCCGAGGACAGTTGGTGGAGATAGGGGGAGGGTTTCGCATTCCCGAAGTCATGGCCCAGAGCGGTGCACAATTGGTCGAAGTGGGCACGACAAACCGTACTTATGTGCGAGATTATGAAGATGCTATTACAGAACGAACCGCTGCCCTGCTACATGTCCACGCGAGCAATTTCCGGCTCATTGGCTTTACTCATGAGGTTAGCCTGAACGAATTGGTAACGCTGGGTCACAAACAGGGATTGCTCGTGTTAGAGGACTTGGGCAGCGGCGCGTTATTGGACACAGCGACCTATGGCTTGGTCCATGAGCCTACGGTGCAGGAATGTGTGGCTTCGGGCGCAGACCTGGTCTGTTTCAGCGGCGATAAGTTGCTGGGCGGTCCCCAAGCGGGCGTTATTGTGGGTCGGCGAGAACTGATCGCAAAGCTGAGAAACCATCCGATGACCAGGGCGGTGCGGGTAAGCAAGGTGACGATTGCGGGTCTTCAGGCCACGCTTCTACATTATCGGCGCGGCGAGGCAGAACGAGAAGTGCCAGTCTGGCGTATGATTGCCATGCCGGCGGAAGCCATACAGCGACGGGCACAGCGACTGGTGCGCCGATTAAAGGGTATCGGGGTGAATGCTTCGGTCGTAGAGGGGCGCTCTGCAGTTGGTGGAGGGGCATTGCCAGGCGATACATTACCCACTTGGCTAGTGGCAGTCACTGTGCGTTCGCCGGATGATTTTGCACGGGCGCTGCGCCTCGGTGAGCCAGCCGTGGTCGGGCGCATAGAGGAGGGTCGCTTTCTGCTCGATTTGCGCACGGTGTTAGAGACGCAGGATGAAGCGCTTTGGATAGCGTTACGTGCAGCATTGGGCTCTTCGCATCAATAGGCACATACTACCCCTGCACAAGTGGCATGGAATTCATGTTGCCTCATGCAATTATCTTACCCCGGGGGCATCGTTGCCTCAGTCGGGCATCCATTCAGTCGGCGAAGGTGCAAACGGAAATAGCCCTTTTAACGAGCTGGCTTGGTAGTGCCCAGGCATCGTCTTTTGGAGCCCCAACGATAGAAACACAAGAGGCGTGATCTGGGGGTGATGGAAAAAAGATGGAGTACTTGCGGTGATAGCCGGTGCTGGCCACAAACTATCTAAGATGCGTTTTTGGCCCGTTCTATTGGCCGCGAAGCACCTGGGTGTCACTGCCGCTAATAGTTCTCGTCTTGCTTTGGATGCTCATTATGCCTCATTTCCTCCAGTCGCTTCAACTATGAAACGCGGCAGGTAAGAATTCTGTGTGAGTCAACGATTCCTCCAGAGTAAGGTTTTTTAGTGAGGCAATTCGGCAATTTGACTAATTGAGTTCAAGATATTATAATTATCAGATGCAAAATTTTCGATAAGAGAGTTCGTGCGGGGACGGCTGTTCTGACTTTAGTCAGCATTTTTCTGTCATCAACTTATCCAAAACTTGCTAACTGAGTAGCGTCAACACCTGGCCACAATTCATCCTCGTCTCGATCGCGTGGGCGGGAGTAGGCTCTTGCCGCCAGTCCGCCCTTTTGGTTATCCGCCCCTGCATTGGCAATTCCACAGGAGGCACACTTGGAAATTCGAGATATTCGTGCATTGCGCATCAGCCTTGCTTCCCCGGAACAAATCCGAGGATGGTCCTACGGTGAAGTGACCAAGCCAGAGACCATTAACTACCGGCGCCTGCGGCCGGAGAAGGATGGTCTTTTTTGCGAAGCGATCTTTGGTCCCACTAAGGACTGGCAATGCTATTGCGGCAAATATAAAAAGATCCGCTATCGTGGCATTGTCTGCGATAAATGCGGAGTTGAAGTAACGCATTCGCGAGTGCGCCGTGAACGCATGGGGCATATCGAACTTGCAACCCCCATTGCTCATATCTGGTATACACGTCGTTCGCCCAGTTACCTCGGGCTGCTTCTCAATATCTCGCAGCGTAACCTTGAACGCATTCTCTATTTCGCTCAATATATTATCACCGAGATTGACGAAGATGCTCGCGCTAGAGCCCTGCGCAAGTTAGATGAGGAAGTCAGCAAGGCCATTGCCGAGCGCACAAAGGAGATCCAAGAGCGCATCGATGCCGTTGAGGCTGAGTACCAAGAGAAAACCAAAGATTTATTTGCCCAAATCGAGAGCCTGGAAAAAGAATATCAGGCCAACCTAGATGCTTCTACAAATAGCCTCATGAATGAGGCGGCGACGTTGCAAGCGGTTCTGGAAAAATACAAGGGCAAAGCAGTGCCACATTCCATCATTTTCACGCCAACAGAGACGCCCCTTCTTGAAGAGGGCGAGATGGTGACAAGTAAGACTTTCTCTCAGTTGCGTGAGTTGACTCAGGAGGCCCTGGGGCAACTTGAGGAGGCCTCGCGCACAGCGAAAGAGGCTGCCTTGGCAGTTCTCCAGGCGCAGATAGATCTGCACCGCGGTCAGGCGGATGAGGTTATCCAGCAATTGCAGGAGCAACTGAATACAATTGTTGAAAGTATCCACAACGAATTCGAACCCCAGCGTGAAGAATTACGCAATCTGCGTGTGAGAATGCTACTCAATGAAAGCCGCTACCGCGAACTACAGGAGAAGTGGGGCAAAGTCTTTAAAGCCGGTATGGGCGCAGAGGCTATCTACGAGATTGTAAAGGCCATAGACCTAAATGTGATGGCCCAGGCCCTCCGCGCCGAAATCCGTAAGACGCGCTCTAAGCAGGTCGCCAAAAAGGCAGCCAAACGCTTGCGCCTCGTCGAAGCGCTGCGGATGTCCGGAAATCGGCCAGAGTGGATGATCCTCACCGTGTTACCGGTTATCCCGCCCGACCTGCGCCCTATGGTACAGTTGGACGGCGGGCGCTTCGCCACCAGTGATCTCAACGACCTCTACAGGCGGGTCGTGAACCGAAACAATCGCCTCAAGCACCTGATCAGACTCCAGGCTCCGGAGGTCATTGTCCGCAATGAGAAACGCATGTTGCAGGAGGCCGTAGACTCACTGATTGACAATAGCCGCCGGGGCAAGGCGATCTCGTTGCGCGGGCGGCGCCAACTTAAGTCGCTCTCGGATATATTGAAAGGCAAGCAGGGCCGCTTCCGCCGCAATCTGCTGGGCAAACGCGTGGACTATTCTGGCCGCTCGGTCATTGTGGTGGGTCCGCAACTCAAATTGCATCAGTGTGGATTGCCGAAACGCATGGCGCTCGAGTTGTTCCGACCTTTCGTGATGCACAAACTAGTGGAGTATAACTATGCCATCAATGTCAAGGGAGCCAAGCGGCTTATCGAAAGAGAAGTGCCTGAAGTCTGGGAGGTGTTAGAGGAGGTCATCAAAACCCGCCCCGTCCTACTAAACCGAGCGCCTACCCTTCACCGGCTGGGCATTCAAGCCTTTGAGCCGGTGCTGGTCGAGGGAAATGCTATTCAAATCCACCCTCTGGTATGCGCGGCTTTCAATGCAGACTTCGACGGCGACCAGATGGCCGTGCACGTGCCTCTGTCTGCGATGGCGGTCGAAGAGGCGCGACGACTCATGCTCTCCTCCAAGAATCTGCTTAAGCCGGCCAACGCTGAGCCTCTGGTGAGCCCAACTAAGGATATCGTTCTCGGCTGTTATTATCTGACGATGGAGAGAGACGGCGAGGAGGGCGAGGGCAAGATTTTTAGCACTTATGATGAAGTCTCGCTCGCCTACAGCCTGGGCAAAGTTGGGTTGCACGCTAAGATAAAGTTCTACACTGCACCGGGCCCACGGCGTAAACCGCGCCTCATTGATACCACGGTGGGCCGCGTCTTGTTCAACGAGATCCTGCCGCCCGAACTGCGCTTTGTGAACACAGTCATGGACAAGGGAGCATTAAAGAACTTAGTTGCAGATGCTTATCAGAACCTCGGTATCGAAGCCACAGCTGAACTGGTAGACAGGATCAAAGACATCGGGTTTCACTATGCCACTCAATCGGGCATCACCATTGGCATCCATGATATTACTGTCCCTGCGGATAAGCAGAAAATCCTCGAGTCCATCGGCGAGAAAGTAGCGGAGGTAGAGCGGCAATATCGGCGTGGCCTCATCACGGAGAACGAGCAATACCTCAAGACGGTCGAGTTGTGGACCCAGGCTACTGAGGATGTGACGGCAGCGGTGGCTCGTGAATTGGATCCTCAGGGCAATATTGGCGTGATGGCCAATTCCGGCGCGACCAAGGGCGGGCTCCAGCCTGTACGCCAGTTGGCGGGTATGCGCGGTTTGATGGCCGACCCATCGGGTCGCATTATCGCCCTTCCCATTCGCAGCAATTTCCGCGAGGGCCTCACTGCCTTGGAGTATTTTATCAGCACTCACGGCGCACGGAAAGGTTTGGCGGATACTGCTCTGCGAACGGCCGATGCGGGCTACCTGACCCGGCGTCTGGTAGATGTGGCGCAAGACATCATTGTGAACGCGGTGGACTGCGAGACGAAAGGCGGTATTTGGATTGACCGTGAGAGTAGTGTAGCCATTGGCGAAGGCTTTGATGAGCGTATCGTGGGTCGTTATGCGGCCCAAGACATTGTCAACCCTCAGACTGGCGAGGTGATCGTTGCTACCAACGAGGTGATCACTGAGGAGAAAATGAAGCTTATTGACGCGGCCGGTATTAACGCCGTGCGCGTGCGCTCCCCGCTCACCTGCCAGTTGCGCTATGGTGTATGCGCCAAGTGCTATGGGCGCGATTTGGCGCGGGGTGGTGACGTGCAGGTGGGGGAAGCGGTCGGCATTATCGCGGCCCAGTCTATTGGCGAGCCTGGCACCCAGCTCACTTTGCGGACGTTCCATACTGGAGGCGTCGTAGGAGCAGAAGATATCACCCAAGGTCTGCCGCGCGTGCAGGAACTCTTTGAGGCGCGGATCCCTAAGGGTCAAGCCATCATCTCTGATATAGCGGGGACTGTGGAACTACGGCGTGAAGGCGACCAGCGATGGATCCGCGTCATCTCCAGTCAGGTTATTGAGCGCACGTATTCTATACCCCGAAACTACTCTCTGTTAGTGAAAGATGGGGATATGGTCAATGAGGGTGATCCTTTAGCCAAGCGTGGGCAAAAAATCATCTTGGCAGAAATCAGCGGGCAGGTGTTTATCGAGGATCGCGAGATTACCGTTCACCGTGATGATATCCAAATGCGGGAGTATGAAGTGCCCGCAGCGGCGCGCCTCTGTGTGGAGGATGGCCAACAAGTCAATGCTGGTGACTCCCTCACAGAAGGGGCGATTAACCCGCACGAGATGCTGGCGATCAAGGGTTTAGATGCTGTCCGGAAATATTTGCTAGAAGAGATCCAGAAAGTGTATCGCTCCCAAGGTGTGGCTATCAACGACAAGCACATCGAGATCATCATTCGTCAGATGCTGCGCCGTGTCCGCGTCACTTCGGCCGGTGACACCAACCTATTGCCTGGCGATTTCATCGATCGTTTGGACTTCGAAGAAAGGAACGCCGAGGTGATCGCCGAAGGTGGTGAACCAGCGACCGCCCAGCCTGTACTCTTGGGTATTACCAAAGCAGCTCTGAACACCGAGAGTTTCCTTTCGGCTGCCTCGTTCCAGCACACCATCACCGTATTGGCAAGTGCCGCCATAGAAGGCAAGCGCGATGATTTGCACGGCCTGAAGGAAAGCGTAATCATTGGCAAACTGATCCCTGCCGGCACCGGATTTAGACATCGTGTCGAGGAGGCCGAGGTAGTGGAAACTACTGAAGCGAAGGTGCGTCCGACCGAGGAGCAAATCTCGATGGAGAGACTCTCGGTGATGTCGCCGCGGGCAGAACCCGTCGGTGGGACGGAATAGTTCTGGGGGTGTAACCTCTTTGGACGCGGCAAGGATACATTACCTTCGGCGCCGTAATCGCACCAATCGTACCTCTACAAGCCCAGCAAGTCGCCTGCTTATAGGTGGGTTGCTGGGCATTCTGCTTATCCTTGTTAGCGTTTTCGTTATGTCCGCAATTGTGGCGGGTGGCGTATACGCCTACTATGCAAAAGACCTTCCCTCGGCCGAAGAGATCGGGCAGCGGACTATGGCTTCGTTTGAGAGCACGAAAATCTACGATCGCACTGGCCAGCACCTCTTGTTTGAGTTCCTGCCTCCAGAAGGCGGCGCCCGCACGATGGTTCCCCTATCCAAAATCCCTGCCCACATGCGTTTAGCAACTATCGCCATTGAGGATAAAACGTTTTACGAGAACCCTGGTGGCATTAACTTCCGGGGCATCCTTCGAGCCTTTATGAATAACCTAATGGGCCTGCCTGTGCAGGGCGGCAGTTCCATCACCCAACAATTGGTGCGCAATGTTGTGATGACACCTGAAGAGCGCTTCAAAATCAGTTATGAACGCAAAATTAAAGAGGTCATCCTATCGCTGGAACTTACGCGCCGCTACCCCGGCTTGGAGGGTAAAGACAAAATCCTCGAATGGTATCTTAACACAGTATCTTATGGTAACTTAGCCTATGGCGTGGAGGCAGCTGCGCAGACCTATTTTGGGAAATCGGCGGAGGAATTGACTTTGGCCGAGGCGGCGATGTTAGCGGCCGTTCCCCAATATCCGGCACTAAACCCCATTGACAATTGGGAGGAAGCCAAAAAGCGTCAGGAAATCGTCCTCGACCAGATGTATTTGCAAGGCTATATCAGCGCCGACGAGGCCTACGCTGCGAAGCAGGAACCGATCCATGTCGTCAGCAAACGCTTCGACATCGTCGCACCACACTTTGTCATGTACGTCCGTAAGTTGCTGGAGGATCTGTACGGTCCGGAGAATGTAGACGGTAGCGGGTTCCGAGTGTACACTACATTGAACTTAGATATCCAAAAAGAGGCAGAACGGATCACCGTTGAACATATGTCCAAAGTTCCCGAAGAACGCAACGCTCACAACGCGGCGGTGGTCGTACTGGATGCGCCTACTGGCCAAATTCTCGCCATGGTTGGCAGTCTGGACTACTTCGATCCGACGATTGATGGCCAGGTGAATATGGCCACCTCGCCACGGCAACCGGGCTCCTCATTCAAACCATTCACTTATGTAACAGCCTTTGCCCAAGGGTACACTCCAGCCACGATGCTCTTGGACGTGCGACGTAGTTTCCCAGACTGGCCTAATCCGCCTTACGTGCCAGAGAACCATGACCGAGTCTTCCACGGGCCAATGACGGTCCGGCGCGCTCTGGCCTGTTCTTACAATGTGCCTGCGGTGGAAATGCTGTACCGAGTGGGCGTGAAAAACGTTTTGGAAACTGCTCACCGTATGGGAATTAACACGCTTACCGATGAGTTTTACGGGCTCAGCCTGACTCTGGGTGGCGGCGAGGTCACTTTGCTCGATATGACCTACGCCTACAGCGTCTTCGCCAATCAGGGCATTATGGTAGGTCAACCGGTGCCGCCTGAGAAGCAGCGTCCTGGTTTCCGCAAGTTAGACCCAATCGCTATCCTGCGTATTGAGGACTCTTTTGGCAATGTCCTGTATGAAAACGGCGAACCGGAGAGGGAAGAGATCCTACGCCCACAATTGGCATATCTGATCACGGACATCCTCTCTGACAACCGAGCCCGTACACCCTCCTTTGGTCCAGACAGCGTGCTGAAACTAAGCCGGCCGGCTGCAGTGAAAACCGGTACCACCAACAACTACTTTGACGCCTGGACCATTGGCTACACACCGCAAGTGGTGGTGGGTGTCTGGGTTGGTAATAGCGACCGCTCGCCCATGGATTACATGCCTGGTTCCCGCGCCGCGGGTCCTATCTGGCACGATATTATGGAGGCCATTCTGGCTCCGTTACCCGAGGTGTGGTATGAACAACCACCTGGCCTAAAGCGTGTAGAGGTGGATAGTGTTTCGGGCTTGCTGCCCACCCAATATTCACCTGCACGTGTGCGTGAACTATTCATTGAGGGGACGGAACCCACTGCTTACGATAACGTACACCGACCTTTCCGCATCTGTAAGGTGTCGGGTAAGTTGGCTACAGTGTACTGCCCACCGGATGCCGTTGAAGAGAAGGTTTTTGAGATCTACCCCAGTGAGGCTGCCGACTGGGTGCGTGAGCAAGGCATACCGCAGCCGCCTACCGCCTATTGTGATGTGCACGGCCCCAGCCTGGCCGGCTCAGACGTGGCCATACTCAGCCCACACTTGTACTCACACGTCCGGGGCATCGTTCCCGTCATAGGAAATGCCAAGCCAGGCAATTTCAAACTTTACCGACTGCAATACGGCGAGGGCATGAACCCATCCGCTTGGACGCAGATCGGTGGTGACCACTGGGATCGGGTGGATAACAGCGTCCTCGAATACTGGGACGTCACTCAGTTGGAAGGGGGGTTGTATAGCCTGCAATTGGTCGTGCTGGACAAGCACGACAACTACATGCAATCCACCATCCAGGTCACAGTGGACAACTCTCCACCGACAATAGAGATTATCCACCCATTGAATGGCGCTGTCTACGTCAAGGAGCAAGATGAGTGGATCAACATCCAAGTCGATGCCCGAGACAATTTCTCCATGGATAGGGTCGAGTTTTTCCTGGATGGCCAGTCCGTTGGTTTCACAACTGTCGCCCCCTTTACCAAGCGCTGGACCATTGTCATGTCTGACACCATCCCTATTGCGCCTCGAGGGATCACTGGCATCGTACTGATCAACGAGTCTGGCTATATTACATTGACCCAGGACATGCTGAACAGCCTCGGTGCATACACGGGCACGCTAATGATCCACGATGGCACGTGCATTACCCTGACCCAGGTTTTTCCCAGTGGTATGAGCATCATTTCGGATACGATGGGCTACACCGAAACTCACGCCATTCATGCCATCGCCTACGACGCAGCGGGCAACCAGAGCGAAAGCGAGAAAGTCCAGGTTTTCGTCATCCACAAACCAAAAGAAAAGCCCAAAGTTACCCCTACCCCGGTAGCAATACTATGGCCACCTAACTGGTCAGGCGCGCATCTTGCACGGGCGCGGCCACCCGCCCGCGAACGCAAACCCTTGCTTACATAAGTGTCGCGAGGGCCACAGATTATCTGTGGTCTTTGTTTTTGGAGCGAGCCAAGAGGGGAGGTCCTTTATGACAACGGGCTACGTGTACGATCCGCTCTATTTGGAACACAGGGCTTCAGGTCATCCTGAACGCCCGGAACGACTCAGTTCCATTCTGAATGCGCTGCAGGCGAGTGGCGTTTGGGATGGGTTAGTTGCCATTCCTGCAATGGATGCATCGATAGAGCAGATTGCTGCCGTCCACGATGAGCGCTACATTGCCACGGTGCGCGAAATGGCCTCACAGGGTGGCGGGTGGCTGGACGGCGATACTTACCTCAACTCGCGCTCTTATGATGCGGCCCTCCGTGCTGCCGGTGGGCTCCTGAACGCGGTCAAGGCAGTGATAGAGGGCCAGGTGGATAATGCCTTTGCCCTGGTGCGCCCACCTGGGCACCATGCCATAGCGCGACGGGGCATGGGTTTCTGTCTGTTCAACAATGTCGCCATCGCCGCGAAATATGCACTCTCCGAGTTCGATCTGGAGCGCATCCTGATCGTGGACTTTGACGTGCACCATGGTAACGGCACCCAAGATGCTTTCTATGACGACCCGCACGTCCTCTACTTCTCCACCCACGAGTACCCCTTCTATCCTGGCACTGGCCACTGGAGTGAGACCGGCGAAGGCGCAGGGACCGGCTATACGGTCAACGTACCGCTGCCGGCAGGCACCGGCGACGAGGGCTACGCGCGCATCTTCGACGAGATACTGCGCCCCATCGCTGCCCGCTACGCCCCGCAACTTATCCTGGTATCGGCAGGCTACGACGCCCATTGGACTGACCCGCTGGCGATGATGAAGTTGTCCGTCTCCGGCTATGCCAGGATGATGCAGGTCCTGGTGGAGTTGGCAGAAGCAACGGCGAACGGGCGACTGGTTTGTACGTTGGAAGGCGGCTACCACCTGGAGGCGCTGGCGGCAGGTGTGGTGGCCACCTGCGCTGTGATGAGCGGATTGCCGGTGACCGACCCCTTGGGACCATCCCCCGAGGCTGAGCGCGATGTGAGCGAGGCGATAGATACGGTGAAGCAGGTGCACGGGCTGATGTCATGACGGTAGTAGATTCAAAATGTCTGGCTTTTGCCACCAGGGTCTTGCATTTTGACCAAGAGTATGGTATACTTTATGTAGATGGGAAATGTATTTCTAGTTACCAACTGTATCTTAACCGCTCTATCCAACAACCCGTCGCACAACTTACCCACTTCAATCTCGCCTACGCACACCCCCTCAGCGTGCACAGCCTGCGTCGAATCCCCCGCAAATGACATTTAGCAAGGGTGCAAGCCCAGATTGGGTACTCCGTAGAGGAACCGACTGTCAATGTTTTAAGGAGGGATGAGCGATGCCCAAGATGAGAGAACCGTTTGAGCAGACAGAGCGATGGCTCGTGGTGGCCCTATTGACGTTGGCCATTCTCTTGGTGTTTGGCAGTGTGGTGCAGCGTGCTCAACAGCAGATGGCGCTGG